>JBBRUB010000617.1:0-3253 GCA_038248175.1 Cytophagales bacterium
ATTAAAATCATGCGTTATCTACCTCTTTTTGCACTGCTTCTGATCATGCTTCCTGATAATATCAACGCTCAGTCAACACCCATGCCCGCCACAATGCAGACGTACTCGTTTCGGTTGCGTCCGGGGCAGGATCTGAAGAATGAACTTGACGCCTTTGTCCAGCAGAATCACATAGCGGCTGGCACGCTCATTACGTGCGTAGGTAGCCTTACTGATGTGACGTTACGGTTGGCTAATCAGGAGGGGCCAACAGTTTGGCAGGGGCATTTTGAAATCGTATCGCTGGTAGGAACGCTGTCGGTAAACGGTAGTCATTTACATTTGTCCGTCTCTGACTCAACAGGAAGAACTATTGGCGGACATTTGCTGGAAGGCTGCAACATTTACACTACCGCAGAGATCATTGCTGGCGTTATGCCCGACATAGTATTTACCCGCGAACCCGACCCAACATTTGGATACAAAGAGTTGGTTGTACGGAAGCGAAAGAAGAAGTAAAAAAGCCGCTCAAATTGAGCGGCTTTTTAGTTTATGCGACATAGTTGATCGAATCAATTACGCTTGCTCATCTCGTCGCGGATGCGGGCAGCCCGCTCATATTCTTCGTTGCCGAGGGCTTCTTCAAGTAATTTTTGTAGTTCCTCTGCCGATGCATTCTTCAGCTGATCGCCAAATGAACGGGCCGTTGGCCGATTCGATGAGCGAACCAGTTCTTCCTGCTCCTCATCATCCTCTTCGCTGCCACTGGCGGTGATACCAGCCTCAGAAAGGATAGTTTCGTTCGTATAGATTGGCACGTCGAATCGGATACCGATAGCAATGGCATCGGATGGGCGCGAGTCGATAACCGATTCGCGAACTCCATCGAAACAAACGATTTTGGCGAAGAAAATACCTTCACGCAGTTCAGAAATCACGATTTCGCGCACGGTGAAGCGAAACTGTTCGGCAAACTGCTTGAACAAATCATGCGTCATGGGCCGGTTTGGCGCAATTTTCTCAATCTCGATGGCAATAGCCTGCGCTTCGAACATGCCAATAATGATTGGCAACCGACGATTTCCGTATTCCTCGCCCAGTACCAGCGCGAACGAACCCGATTGCGACTGACTCGGCGACAGTCCTAATATTTCCAGTTTAATCTTATCCACAGCGCAAATTTAAACGTTTGGCGGTTTGGTTGTTCGTCCGTTTCCACAACGAACAACCAAAAGACACACTTTGCAGCCAAAGCGATTAACTCAGGTAGCAGCTTCTTAAAGTGCCTGCGCGGCTTTCGTCAGGCGGGGCAGAACCTCAAATACATCGCCAACAATACCGTAATCGGCTGATTTGAAAAACGGAGCATCGGGGTCTTTGTTGATAACCACAATTACCTTCGAGGAGTTTACGCCCGCCAGGTGCTGAATAGCTCCCGAAATGCCAGCTGCTATGTACAGGTTTGGACTGACCTTGATGCCGGTCTGTCCTACGTGTTCGTGGTGAGGTCGCCAGTCGAGATCCGAAACGGGTTTAGAGCAGGCGGTGGCCGCACCGAGGGCTTTGGCCAAATCTTCCACAATACCCCAATTCTCCGGTCCTTTCAGGCCACGACCCGCCGACACAACCAGATCAGCTTCGGGCAGCAGGATGTCGCTAGTAGCTTTCTCCACGCTTTTTACCGTAACGGCAAAATCAGCATCGTTAAGCGCGGGCGTAAAGGATTCTACGGTAGCCGTGGCATCGGTTTCTTCTACGATAATGGTATTTTTCTTGATGGCCAGAATCTTCGTGTCGGCCTTGAGGTCGTTATAAGCAAACGCTTTGCCAGTGTAGATGCTGCTTTTGACCCGGAAGCCATTTGAGAGATCGGGCAGTTCAATGACGTTGGCGGCCAGGCCAGCCTTTAGTTTACCCGCCAGGCGGGCCGTCATAGCATCGGCCAGCGACGATTTGGCCAGTACAATGACCGACGCGCCTTCCTGCTGCGTGGCAGCGGCCACAACCGTGGCGTAGGCCATGCCATTGGGTTCGTTCAGTTTGGCATCAACAGCGTGCAGAACCTTATTGGCTCCGTACTTTCCGGCCTCCGCCAGCGCACTGTTATCGGACTGACCGGCCACAATAACCGTGGCCGATGTTCCCATCATTTCGGCAACTTTGGCACCGTAAAAGATGGCTTCCTGAGATGATTTCTTGAGAGTGCCGTTTTCTACTTCGGCGAATACGAGTACAGACATGTTCTTGAAAGTTACAGAGTTACAGAGTCGTAAAGTTCAGTTACCGGTAGAGCAACTCTATAACTATATGACTCTACAACCGCAGTGGCGGACTATTTACAACTTTGTTTAAATGATTTTTGCTTCGGTGCGGAGGAGATGGATGAGGGTTTCGGCTTCTTCGGCCTTGATCATCTTCACGGCTCCACGGGCAGGCGGCAACTCGTAGCCGCTCACATCGGTCAGGACGTCGGTACTGGTAGCTTCAACTACCTTGAGCGGCTTGGTCCGGGCGGTCATGATGCCACGCATGTTCGGAATTTTCCATTCGGCAATCGGCTCCTGACAACCCAGTACCAATGGCAGTTTAGCTTCCAGTTCTTCTTTGCCTCCCTCAATTTCGCGGGTGATTTTTGCCGTTCGCGGCCCGGCTGTATCGCCGTCAATGTCCAGCAGCATCACCGGCGAGATGGACGGAATGCCCAGCATTTCGCCCACGATACCGTGTACCTGACCACCGTTGTAGTCGATGGATTCGCGACCCATCAAAATCAGGTCGTAGTTATTTTCTTTGGCAATGGCGGCAATCTGTTCGGCCACAAAATAAGCATCGCGTGGTTCGGCGTTGACCCGGATAGCATCGTCGGCACCAATGGCGAGACATTTGCGGATAACCGGCTCGGCTTCAGCTCCGCCCACGTTTAGAACCGTTACGCTGGCACCGAGTTTCTCTTTTAACTCAACGGCCCGCGCCAGAGCGTAATCGTCGTAGGGGCCAGTAATAAACGTTACACCTGCCTTGCTTAGTTTGGTATTGTTGTCGGTAAAGGTAATCTTGGTGGTCGTGTCGGGCACGCTCGTCACACACACTAAAATTTTCATTGGTTATGTGATTTATGATTTTGGTCAAAAGTACGAACCATACTAAAGAATGTTTGCATGCATACTAATTTCTCTGTCTATGAATAACGACCGCATCCAGCAATTGATTCGATTTGTACAGGAAGAACCCCATGACCCGTTCAATGTTTACGCCCTGGCGATGGAATATCTGA
>JBBRUB010000618.1:0-3251 GCA_038248175.1 Cytophagales bacterium
GAGGTTTGGTCAAAGCAGGCATTTTGGCTACTATTGTCGTCAGGGAAGTGAAGGCTTCGCTCATGGCGTGGTTGGTTTAGGATGTCAGATACCCAAAACTACCACGCCTTTGTTATGGCCCCAAAATCACCGAACTATTGTCATTAATACATGCAACTAATAACCCCCGCCCCCTGGCCTGACTATGAACTGATCGACTCCGGCAGGTTTGCCAAGCTCGAACGGTTTGGCCCCTACGTCCTGGCCCGGCCCGAACCACAGGCCATTTGGGATAAATCATTATCTGACGAGGAGTGGGTCCAGCACGCCCACGCTACATTTACCCGCGACCGGCAATCACCGGAACGGGGCGACTGGCATACGAAACCCACTATGCAAGACCCCTGGACGGTCGCCTTTCGGCAACAAGGGCTGGACCTGACGTTTAAACTGGCCCTGACAACGTTTAAGCACGTGGGCATTTTTCCCGAACAGGCCAACAACTGGGCGTATATCCATGACCAGATCAGGGCGTTCGACATTCCTCAACTGAAAGTTCTGAACCTGTTTGCCTATACCGGCGGGGCCTCGCTGGCGGCCAGACAGGCGGGTGCCGATGTAACCCACGTTGATGCGGTGAAACCAATAATTAGCTGGGCGCGGGAGAACATGGAACAGAGCGGTCTGGATAATATACGCTGGGTAGTTGACGACGCCGTTAAATTCGTGAAGCGGGAACTACGGCGGGGCAATCGGTACAACGGTATTATCCTTGATCCACCCGCCTACGGGCGTGGGCCCGGTGGCGAAAAATGGGTGCTGGAAGAACAACTTAACGACCTCCTCAAGGCCTGCGCGGATCTACTCGACGATACCCATTTCTTTTTCATCATCAATCTGTATTCGCTGGGGTTTTCGTCGCTGATTCTGGACAACCTCATGCGGCAGACGGCTGGCCCGGTACCCAACGCCGAATGGGGCGAACTTTTCCTGACCGATACCTACCTCAAACGCCTGCCGCTGGGCGTATTCTACCGGTTCAGCTCTGTACCTTTGCTCAATGAGTAAGTCGATACGCCGTTGCTTAGTCCTTCTTTTTAGCGGATTATGTCTCGCCTGTAGCCCAGACAACCGGCAGTCGGCACGCATACCTGCCTACCCCAGCCCGGACGATAGCAGCCGGGTAACCGGCACGCTCAATGCGCTGACCCGGATTATCAATGCATCGTCTCCTGCCTCGGCCTATGCCAAACGGGCCGCCCTTCTTCTGACGCTCGGGCAAACAGCCAAATCCCTCGACGATATAAACGAAGCCATTAACCGCAATGCCAATGCCGGATCGTACTACCTGACCCGGGCGCAGGTCCTTCGCGAGTTGAAGCAACCAGCCAACGCCCTTGCCGATGCCCAGCGGGCCGAAATTCTTGGCATCAACTCGCCCGAACTATACACGCTTCAGGGCGATTTGCTGCAGCAGCAGCAGCAGTACGATAAGGCCCGACTGTACATAACCAAAGCCCTGCAGATGGCTCCTTACGACGGCGAAGCTTATTTTTTCACGGGACTGATGGCGGCCAGACAGGGTGATACCACACGGGCTATCAAGCTTTACCAGCGGTCACTACAACTCAAACCGCGTTATCTGGAGACGTATAATCAACTGGCCACTATTTACCGGACGCTGGGCAATCTGGATGTCGCTATGGCTTACAACGGGCAAGCTATCCGGTATTTCCCTAATGATGCCCGGCTCCAGTACGGGCGGGGACTTATTTACCACGCTACCAACCGGCTCGACAGCGCCATGGGTTGCTACCAGCGTACCCTTGTATTGCAGCCCGGCTATTATCAGGCCCATTTTCAGATGGGTCTCATAAGCCAGAAATACCGAAACTTTTACACCGCCCTGGCTAATTACCAGAAAGTACAGCAACTGCGTCCTCAGTTTCCCCGGATCGACACCTATATTGGCTACTGTTACGAACAGCTGCGGCAGTACGATCAGGCCATTACGGCTTATACCAAAGCCACCCGGCAAAACCCCCAAGACCGGCAGGCAGCCGCTGGTTTTTGGCGGTCAACGCGCCGACAGTACACCGGATATCCGGCCAACCCCGTACTTTTGCCCGACGAGTCGTTGCAGGAATCGGCTGTCAAACGAGCCAGACCCGATACCTCCCGGATTGTGATTCAGCCCATAGAACCCCGAACAAGGGTATTATCGAATCATAGCGACTCTCTTAAGCGAACTGTGAAGCCAATAAACTAAGTTATACCGATTTCCTGCACAAGGCACGATACTTGAGCAGAACAACTACGCGACCTGCAGTTGTAGGCAGGCCACAGAAACCAATAAACCAACTAACCAATGATTGCGCAGGACCAACAAATCCGCGTGACGCTGCCCGACGGGAGCGTTCGAGAATACCCAAAAGGAGCAACGGGACTGGATATTGCCACCCAAATCAGCGAAGGGCTGGCCCGTAACGTACTGGCCGCCAAAGTCAATGGCAAAGTTCAGGATGCAAGTACACCCATCCATGAAGATGCGCAGGTGCAACTTCTGACCTGGAACGATGCCGATGGTAAGGCGACCTTCTGGCACTCTTCCGCTCACCTTCTGGCCGAGGCTCTCGAGGCATTGTACCCCGGCACCAAATTTGGTATCGGCCCGGCCATAGAGACAGGTTTTTACTATGACGTTGACCTTGGTGGTCAACCATTTTCGCAGGAAGACTTCAAGAAAGTAGAAGATAAAATGCTGGAATTGGCCCGACAAAAACAGGCCTACACCTGCAAGCCGGTCAGCAAAGCCGACGCCATCGCGTATTTTGACGAGAAAGGTGATCCGTATAAACTCGATCTGATTGACGGCCTTGAGGACGGTAGTATCACGTTTTATACACAGGGCAACTTTACCGACCTCTGCCGGGGACCACACATTCCGAACACGGGCTTCATCAAAGCGGCCAAGCTTATGAACGTGGCTGGTGCGTACTGGCGGGGCGACGAGAAAAACAAACAGCTTACCCGTATTTACGGCGTTACGTTTCCGAAGCAAAAGGAACTCGACGAGTACCTGCACCTGCTCGAAGAAGCCAAAAAGCGAGATCACCGCAAACTTGGCCAAGAATTGGATCTATTTGTCTTTTCTGATCTGATCGGTCAGGGGCTACCACTGTGGACGCCGCGAGGAACTATACTGAAAAACCAACTCGATGCCTTTGTGCAGGAGCTACGCGAAGAAGCTGGCTTCCAGCAGGTATCAATCC
>JBBRUB010000619.1:0-3250 GCA_038248175.1 Cytophagales bacterium
ATTGGCTATTTGATTCCGTGCCACCGGGTCATCAAAAAAACAGGTCTGTTTGGGCAGTATCGCTGGGGTGCCGACCGCAAACAGGCTATGCTGGGCTGGGAAGCCGCCCGTACCGGTATGTAAGAAGCCGGTTGAGTTGATCGCTTTTCGTCTCAAATTGCTTATCTCAAAAGCTTCTAACTCAAACCGCTTCTAAACGTATTGAACGCAATGGTTTATCAACTCGAACACCATACCGTGCCGACTGGCGTGTACAACGGCAAGCCTGTTAGTCTGCACGTAGTACAGGCCGGTCCTGCTGATGGTCCAGTACTGATTTTGCTACACGGTTTTCCGGAGTTCTGGTATAGCTGGAAACAGCAGATTATTCCGCTGGCCGAGCGCGGTTTTCGCGTGTGGGTACCCGATCAGCGGGGCTACAATCAGAGCGATAAGCCTGCGGGTGTTGCTGCCTACGCCATTGATGAATTAGCCGCCGATGTTATTGCCCTGATTAACGCTACCGGGCGGCAGAAGGCCGTTGTGGTGGGCCACGACTGGGGTGCGGCTGTGGCGTGGTGGGTAGCGGCCACGCACCCGGACCGTGTGGAGCGGCTGGTGGTGCTGAACGTGCCGCATCCTGCCGTTATGAAACGGTTTGTTCTTCGCCAGCCGGGGCAAACGCTCCGTAGCTGGTACATCGGCTTTTTCCAGCTCCCGTGGCTACCCGAAACCCTGCTCAAAGCCAGTCAGTACGCGGTCCTGTCCCGAATGCTGAAAACCAGTAGCCGCCCCGGCACGTTCTCTGCCGATGACCTGCGCTGGTACCGGGTGGCCTGGTCCGGTGCCCTGCCAACCATGATAAACTGGTACCGGGCCGCCCTGCGCTACCCACCTGCCCGAGACATTGCCGTCCGCATCACCGTGCCAACGCTGCTTATCTGGGGCGTTCAGGACCGGTTTCTGAGCCAAAAAATGGCCCAGCCCAGCATCGACCTCTGCGACACCGGACGGGTCGTTTTCTTCGAGAATGCCACCCACTGGGTACAGCACGAAGAACCCGACCGCGTTGTCGCGTTAATTGCGCAGGGATGGTAGATAGCCCATTTGCGTTCATCCAAATTTCTGCCTGTGTTGTTAGTGTAAATAATCAGTTATCTGTTCTGCTTTCCAACCAATGCCCAACGTTTGGGGTCTATTGGGGAAAGTGCTAAACTATTTAGACCAATGAGAACACTAATCACCTGCCTGTTTGTAACTGGCATATTCAGTTGCGAAACAGCCCACAAAAGTGTAGATGCCGATTGTGTCGAGAAGCCAAACCCGAATCTTATCTGCACTATGCAATATGACCCGGTGTGCGGCTGCAATGGCAAAACCTACGGCAACGCCTGCATGGCGGGGGCAGTAGGCATTCGAATCGTGTCGAAGGGCGAGTGTTCCGACAAGGGCAGGTAACCGTCCAGTTATCTGAAATGATTTCTATCCGCCCTTACCAACCCGCCGATACCGAACCGCTGCTGGTAGTCTTCCGCAAAAATGTACCCGCAGCGTTTGGCGAAAACGAAGTGGCCGACTATGTTGATTTTCTGCGCGTCAACCCCGACCCCTACTCCCTGGCCGACTATAACGGGCAGTTGGTGGGCGCGTGTGGCTGTGGTGTAAAACAAGACGGCATAACGGGCCGGATTGCCTGGATTTTCACTGACCCCGATTTTGCCGGACTGGGCGTGGGCCGTGCGTTGATGCAGCACTGTTTGGGGCAATTACGGATCAACCCCGCCGTTGTGCTGATCGAGTGCCGCACGTCGCAGGTGGCGTTCCAGTTTTTTGAGAAGTTCGGGTTCGTATTGCAGCGCACTGAAACCGATTATTGGGTGCCGGGGCTCGACCTGTACTATATGACGCTGATACCATAAACGGGTGTGACAGGCAGGATTTAACCGGGCTTTCATCATTGCCGAATTTTTTAGGCGGATATTTCCCGAAAAAATCAATCTGATGAACAGTAACCAATTTACTAATTTTTTCGAGCAGTTTGCTTCCCGTGCTACGCACGCTACCGGCTCCTCAACGGCTTTTCTGCTGGCATTGCTCACTATTATTATCTGGCTCATTACCGGTCCGATTTTTGGCTATTCAGATACCTGGCAGTTGGTTATCAATACCAGCACGACTGTAGTCACGTTTCTGATGGTGTTTCTGATTCAGAAAGCGCAGAACAAAGACTCGCTGGCCATGCAGATCAAGCTCAATGAACTCATCGCCGTAAATCGAAAAGCCAGTAACCGACTCCTCAACCTCGAAGACCTGAGCGAAGGCGAACTCCGCTCCCTGCACAAATTCTTCGGTACGCTGGCCGAGAAGGCTAAAGAAGAAGCCAGCCTCTCTGAATTGCACTCGATTGAAGAAGCCGAGGAGATTCACCTCGAAAAGGTAGAAGACAAGCAAAAGCGGAAGAAGCAGAAGGGTGCCAGTACCATTGAGCCGCAATAAATTGCCTACCCACTGGACCAGACTGTACCTTTGGGGTATGAAATTTCCCGCGCTCATAATTATGCTCCTCCTGACGGTACCGCCCACGCAGGCCGATGAGCCGACTGGTATGCGTTTTTTTGCAGGGTCGTGGCAGCAGGTACTGGCCGAAAGTCAGCGGACGGGTAAACCGCTATTCGTGGAGTTTTACGCCAACTGGTGTCCGCCCTGCCACCGTATGGCGCGGGAAGCTTTTCCAAATCCTGCCGTCGGCAATGCCTTTAACCCGCACTTTATCAATTACCGCATCGACGCCGAAATTGGCGAAGGGCCGGAACTCACTAAACGCTTCGGCGTAAGAAGTTTCCCAACTACACTGTACGTTACGCCCACCGGCGAAATTGTTCACCGGGCGGTGGGCTATGCGGGTGTAAATTCAATGATTCAGCAGGCTGGTCTGGTGCTGAAGATGCCGCCCGTGCGCCGGGCCATCCGGCAGCAACGCCGACGTCATTAACGCAGCGCCTGCCGGATTACCTCTTCAACCGTTAAATTCGGGTCAGCCCGCAGTGCATCGTCCACGCTTTTTTCGGCGGTGGCTTTGGGCAAGCCGAGGGCCATCAGCGCGGCCATCGACTCGTCGCGGGCGGGGTTGGCGGCTGTCTGGCGGTAGCTTGGGCCGTCAGGTATGACACCCGCTTTCTTCATCTTGTCGCGCAGTTCCAGAATGATGCGCTGCGCCGTTTTGGCTCCAATGCCTTTAATAGCCTGCACCGCCCGCACATTCTCGCCCAAA
>JBBRUB010000620.1:0-3237 GCA_038248175.1 Cytophagales bacterium
GAGTCATAAACCTACTCAGTTTACTATTCGCTTAAGCAAATATGAGTAAACAAAATTAAATACTAATATTTACATAATAACTTTTACATGAATATTAAGTGTAAAATTTACAAAATCCTGGCAATCAAATTATTATGCATTTTCGGTGCAAATACCTGGAGAAGTTATCCATTAGCTATGAATAGACTGGATGCTCATCCATCAGGTTATGAAACGGATTAGTATGTCGGCCTGACGGATAACCAAGTATGCACGGGAGGATAACTATCGACATAGTTTTGTCCGAGGGGTAATCGGTTCGATGGAAAGGATGCCCGGCTCTCTATTTTTGGGTAAGAACAAACTTCATAAAACCCATATTGTTATCACTTGGTAACTTAATCAGCGTGGTCGTCTGTCTTCTAAGCTTTCAGATAAATCCGGGTTGTAGAATTGATATTGGGTCGTATATTTGGAACCGTGGGATAGTGAAATTGAGATAAACTTTTGATAATCAGCAAGTTGTTTCTCGTTTTTGATGGCCACAATACCCGCCGACCCTCAAACTAATCTGTTCAGCCTTGCTGCTGTCTGGTGCCGACTTATGCAGTTGGTGGCCCCAACAGCTACGTACCCGCATGAGAGTTTCGCCAACCCAGCCGTTTCAAATCGTTTATTCGCTGCTCAACCATGAATTTCTGGGCTATCTTATTGAAGCATTTGTTGTACAGCGCAACAGCCGGGGCGAGTTGACGCTGCAAAATCAAACGCTATCTATCCAGAACGTGGGTGAATTTTCCTCCGGATTCGACAGAAATGACGTTGACCTCGTTACGCTCATTGACAGTATTCAGCAGGATGCTATCGTTAAGAAGTTTAATACCCGCAAACTGTCTGCCATTGATTTCTTCCTGAAAATTTACGATCCTACAAAGGGCGACAAGGCGTTGCAGGAAGCCATTAGCCATTACCTCGAAGACCACAAAGCGCAGATTATGGCTCTGCTGCCGGGCAAACCATTTTATGTGATGGGTAACGATGGCAACCCGGCCTGGGCCGCCATTACCTGGATGCCCGAACCGGCACGCGTACACTTTCACTTTGTCCGCAACGCCGACTCGACCCACTACTTTCCTATTATCCGCTACCCAACCGGCAATGGCAGCGAGACCGAGCGCGTTGACTTTCAGTTTAAAGACGCACTCATGGTTTGCGATGAACCGGCTTATATGCTGGTAAACAATCGCCTGTATCATTTCAGTAAAAATGTGGATGGGAAAAAGCTGCGCCCATTTTTTGCTAAAAATCACATCGTCATTCCCCGTAACATTGAGCAGCAGTACTACGAGAAATTCGTAACGCAGCTCATTGCCAACTACGACGTGTTTGCCAAAGGGTTTGAAATTCGGCCCGAAACCATGCTGCCAACGCCTGTTCTTACCGTTTCTGAGCTGGTAAAAACGGGTCGGGCCATGACGGCTTCGCTCTTTGGTGATGAACCTGACGAGGTGCTGGTATCCGATAACGCCAACCAGCAAATTGCCTTTGACTTGTCGTTTCAGTACGGAGCCTTTACATTCCGGTTCGACAGTTTCGGGCCAGCGGCTAACGTGAGTCTGGAAAAAAAGGGCGACGACTATATCTTTCATCGCATCCGGCGCGATCAGCGGCTGGAGCGGCAGAAGCTGAATTTTTTGCGTGAAGCCGGTCTCGACCTCCGGCAGGGGCGACTGGCTCTCTCCAAAGCCGATGCCTTTGCCTGGCTGGCCGAACTGAACCCTCGACTCGAAGAAGCGGGCTTTCGGTTGGAGCAACGGGCCGACGACTCCAAACGGTACTTTCTGGGCTATTCCAGCATCGACGTATCTATCCGAGAAGGCCGCGACTGGTTCGATATTTACGCCAACGTGCGCTTTGGGGAGTTCGAGATCCCGTTTCTGAAACTGCGGAACCTCATCCTTAACAAAAAGCGTGAATTTGCCCTGCCCAACGGCGAAATAGCCGTAATTCCTGATACCTGGTTTACCAAATATTCTGAACTATTCGGGTTTCTGGAACACCACCACATCGACGGTGATGTGGACCGGCTGGTGCTGCAAAAACACCACCTCGCGCTCATTCAGGAACTCGAACGCGACAATCTCGCCACGACCGTAATGAGCCGCAAACTCGAACGCCTGCGCGATTTTGCCGAGATTGAGCCATTTCCTATACCCTGCCGGTTTCAGGGTACACTGCGGCCCTACCAGAAAGCGGGTTACGACTGGATGAACTTCCTGCGGCAATACCATTTTGGCGGTTGTCTGGCCGATGATATGGGCCTCGGCAAAACCGTGATGACGCTGGCCATGTTGCAGAATCAGAAAGAACAGATGGCTAATATGCCGCCCGAAAATGGAACGCCGGTAGCCCGAACAAGTCTGCTGGTCATGCCTACCTCGCTGCTCTACAACTGGGAGCTGGAAGCCCGCCGGTTCACACCCGACCTTCGCGTATTTGTCTATACCGGCACTCACCGCGATAAAAACACCACACAGTTCGACGACTACGATTTGATCCTGACCTCCTACGGCATAGTTCGCATCGACATCGACCTGCTGCGCGAATACCGGTTTAACTACGCTATCCTGGATGAGTCGCAGGCCATCAAAAACCCGTCGTCGTACATTACCAAGGCGGTTATGCAGCTCAATACGGCTCATCGGCTCATTCTGACGGGAACGCCCCTGGAGAACAGCACGATGGATTTATGGTCGCAGTTGTCATTCATTAACCCGGGGTTGCTGGGCAGCCAGTCATTTTTCAGGAACGAGTTTCAGATACCCATCGAGAAGAAGCACGACGAGGCTAAAACCGCGCGGCTCTACGGTCTGATCAAGCCGTTTATGCTCCGGCGCAACAAGGCGCAGGTTGCCACCGATCTGCCCGAAAAGGTAGAGAGCGTTCTGTTTTCTGACATGACGCCCGACCAGGCCGCGCAGTATGAAGAAGCCAAGTCATATTTCCGCAATCTGATTCTGGAACGCATCGAAGAAGATGGCATGGCCAAATCGCAGATGATTGTGTTGCAGGGCCTGACCAAGCTGCGCCAGATTGCCAACCACCCGCGTATGGTCGATGCGGAGTACGATGGTGATTCGGGTAAGCTGGACGACATGCTCATGAGGCTCGAAACCGCCATTGCCGAGAACCACAAGGTGCTGGTGTTCAGTCAGTTTGTCAAACACCTAAGCGTAGTGCGCGACTATCTGAAGGAAA
>JBBRUB010000621.1:0-3233 GCA_038248175.1 Cytophagales bacterium
GGGCAGGTTGTATTTCTTGCCGTTCCGGTCTTTCAGGCCGCATACCAGATCGACGGGGTTAAAGTGCGTGGCTTCCTCAAAGATGGCCTTCTGTGCTGGGTTACTCAAATCAATCTGCGCCGACTCTACCACCTGCAACGACACCGACCCGTCGGCGTTACGCGCCCAGAATGGCCCGCCCCCCGGCTCTCCCACGTTCTTTACCATGCCGCAAACACGAGTTGGCCGGTCCAGCTTCTGGCTGATGTAACGTACTTTTTCGACTTTCGACCACGTGGTGAACTCGCCAGGTGGCAGCGTAAACAGCGTTCGGCGGAGGAGTTCGTCGGCTTCGGCGAGGTAGCCTTCGCTCACATCGTCGGGCGAGCCGTTGCCGGTTTTCAGTAGGTTCTGCATCCGGGCAATCTGCTGCTGCGCATCGAGAAGGATAGCCGCCAGCACTTTCTTGTACGTTACGGTTGTTTCTTTAATGTCATCCGGCACCACGTTGTCGATGTTTTTGATAAAGACAATGTCGGTATCTATGTCATTGAGGTTCTCGATCAGCGCACCGTGTCCTGCCGGGCGGAACAGCAGGCTTTTGTCAGAATTACGGAACGGACTGTTGTCGGGGTTGACCGAAATGGTATCGGTGGCTTTCTTCTGCTCCGAAAAGCTAACGTTGAACGTTACGCCAAGCCAGGATTCGTAGTCTGCTTTCTGATCGTTGATGAGTTGCTCAAAGCGGTCGCGATGTTCGGGCGATACGGTGAAGTGAATCTGTACCAATCCGTCTGAGTTGGCGTAGGCCGCGCCTTCTACCAGATGCTCTTCGGCGGGGGTGCGGGCTCCGTCATCGTAGCGATGAAATTTGAGTAAACCCTTTGGTAAACGGCCGTAGTCCAGCCCGTCTTCGCTCAACAGAAAATGCAGCACCGTCTGGCGCGTGGCGGTGTTGGTAAGCCCATCGGCAACGGCCTTGTTGAGGTCAGCGCCGTTTATGGACAAGACTTTACGTAGCGAATTATAAAAGGCAAAGTCGGGCAGGCGCGTAAAAAACTCCTCGGTCGCTTTATCGAATTTGCCATCCAGCCCGGCAAACAGCGACTTGAACATCCGGGTAGCGGCACCCGATGCCGGTACAAACTTGACAACACTTTTTTCATGGGCCGCTTCGTCGTAGCGACGGATGTAGGCCGTCAGCTGCCCGTCGGGAACGCGGATGATGCCATCGCCGATAGTAGCGGCTTTGATGACATTGAGAAACGGAAAGCCGTCGATAAAATACTGAATCTGCCGGTCTATCTGTTCGGACGATATGCCCTGCGCCTGAATCTGCGCCTGATCCTGTGTGGTGAATTGCGTCATTGTAGAAAAGACTAAGTTGACCGGCAAGTTGGGGGTTTCGGGACCATTTCGCAAGCAATTCATAGCCATTGGCCGTCATTCACTCTGGATTAATGATCGTTGGTAATAGTGAACCGGTCGGCATCCAGATTGGCCGGGAAACGTTCGCGAAAGTCCCGCAGGGTATCCAGCGAGAGCGTTTGCTGATGCACATTTTCGCTATCGGCCTGCCGGAACAACACCGCCCCCGTTGGATCAATAATGGCTGAACCACCGGTATAAGTATGCCCGTTTCCGTCGGTACCCACGCGATTGACGCCGACAACGTAACTTAGGTTTTCGATGGCACGGGCGGGCAACAGCGTATCCCAGGCGGCCTGGCGGGGGGCGGGCCAGTTGGCTACGTACAACAGCAAATCATAGGCAAACTCGTTGGGCGCGTCAGCCTGTACGTTGCGGCTCCAGACCGGAAATCGCAGGTCGTAACAAACCAGCGGGCAAACGCGCCAGCCACGCCATTCTTTCACAATACGCTGATTTCCGGCGGTATAGACCGTGTCTTCGCCCGCTATTCGGAACAGATGCCGCTTGTCATACGTGTCGAACTGCCCGTCGGGCTGCATCCAGATGAGCCGGTTATAGAACGACCGACCCGTCGGACCGCTCCCTTCGCGCACTACGTAGCTGCCCGTCACAACGGCATCGGTCTGTTGAGCCATTTGCCGCATCCACCGGAATGTGGTTAGGTTCGGTACTTCGGCCACGGCACGGGCATCCATCGTAAAGCCCGTCGTAAACATTTCGGGCAGCACAATCAAATCGGTAGGGTGGGGCAGGGCCATGATTTTCTCCTCCAGCATGGCGCGGTTCGCTACTGGCTCATGCCAATACAAATCAGACTGGAGGAGGGAGATTCTCATTTTAGGGGAGGAAAGGGAGGAGGGGGAAGAAGGGGAGGAAAGGGAAGACAATTAGGAGTTCATTTCCTCCCCTCCTCCCTTTCCTCCGTTATTTCAGGAACCGCATCTTATAATCGACGTCGGTGCGGCCTTTGGTAATGTCGGCAAGTTTCTTCTTGATAAGCGTCCGGCGGATCATGGGCAGGTAGTCGGTGAAGAGCTTACCGTTGAGGTGGTCGTATTCGTGCTGAATGATGCGGGCGGCCATGCCTTCAAACTCTTCTTCGTGTTCATTCCAGTCCACATCAAAATAGCGGATTACGATGATTTCAGGCCGGATCACGTCGCCCCGAATGCCGGGAATACTCAGGCAGCCTTCTTCAAAAACCCAGTCGTCGCCCGCTTCTTCAATGATTTCAGGATTGATGAACACCCGCTTGAAACCCACCACGGTAGGGTCGATGTCTTCTTCTTTTTCGTCGTCGTTGAGTGGTTGCCCGTCGCAAACAAACATACGAACGCTCTGCCCGATTTGGGGAGCTGCCAATCCCACACCCGAAGCCTCGTACATGGTCTCGAACATGTTTTCGCTCAGCGTTTTTACGTCGAGCGTATCGGGGTCAATGTCTTTTGCCCGCTTCCGCAACACCGGATCGCCGTAGGCAACAATGGGGAGGATCATAATTTTAGTGAAGAATGAAGAATGAAGAGTGATGAGCGAAAAACGTTTTTCGCTCATCACTCTTCATTCTTCACTACTTTTTACTTTCCATGTATGACTGCAAAATGATAGCGGCACTGACTTTGTCAATGTTGCCTTTTTCGCGTCGGTCTTTTTTTGTGCTTCCGCCGGCAATCATGGCTTGTAGGGCCATTTGGGACGTGAAGCGTTCGTCGTGAAAAATAACCGGAATGTCGGGCAAAGCGTTCTGCAAATGCCCCACAAAGGTCCTGACCCGGGCCGCGTTTTCGGAGTCTTTGCCGTCGAGTTGTTTAGGTAGCCCTACA
>JBBRUB010000622.1:0-3228 GCA_038248175.1 Cytophagales bacterium
ATTGCAGGTTGAATTGAAGGGTACCGGTGTGAGTTGTACTACCATACATCCTGGATTTGTTGTGTCGGAGATTGCCAGAATTGATAATGAAGGGGTTTGGCATCCTGAACGTCCAGATCCCCGTCCATCAAACTTAATGTGGCCAACGGATAAAGCTGCAAAAATTATGGTGAAGGCCATAATGAAGCGAAGAAGAAATTATATTTTCACAACCCACGGGAGAGTTTTTGTTTGGTTGCAGCGGTGGTTTCCTGGCCTGATGAGAACGATTGTTTCAAAAGGTCCAAAACCAGAATGAAAGCTCAATGGTTGCGCTTGCGCATGATTAATGTCAATTATTCCGAATAAAATCTGTTTTTAAAAATCACGAATAATTGAATCAGAATGAAGATAGTTCAATCAATAGTACAGTACGTAAAAACTATACTTGCAATATCAGGCTTTAGAACTGACCATGCCACAGTACTTCGATCCATATTTATGGGATTATCAGTATTACTAACTGTATATCTCAGCACAAGCACATACGTTAGTACAGAATTAGCTCTTAGCTATTTCGTAGTGAGTACTCTATCTTATATAGGTTTCATCACACTATGTCTTAGAAAGCATGGATGGAGGAACAAGTTCATAACTAAATATGGCGAAGAAGATGGATATCTAAGATTTGAAGGGATATTGGCTTTTTGCTTTTATCATAATGCGGCATCTATTAGCTACCTGTCTGTTGTCACAGCTGGAAGTTTTGAGATAATATATATGGAGTACTTTAAGTATATAATTGGTGTAATTATCCTCTTCGGATTTGTGATTAAGCTCTGGGCTGCACAAGTAGTAGGGTGGGATATTTATTATTGGAAAGACATGTTCTTAGGGAGGAAGATATGCAATTTTGTAGTTAGTGGCCCCTACAAATATTTTGCTAATCCCATGTACGGCATTGGGCAAATTCAGGCTTATGGCCTGGCCATTTGGTATGGCAGCACCTATGGCCTTGCTATCGCCTTCCTTAACCAGTTATTGGTATTTACATTTTTCTTCTTATTGGAAAAGAAATTTATACAGCGAGTATATATTCAAGGCGACAAGACAACATAATAAATTACTAACGTATGTTTAACGAAACAAGTAAAAATGGTATTTCTATCTCAATGAAAAAGTGAAATGACACGAAATTATCATTTTATGATTGAATAAGAATAAAATAATAGAAGAGCAAATTGATTCAAATCTACCGTCACGGTTACTATTAAAATACACAAGTAGAAAATAAAAGCCCGAGCTGCCATCAATGGATCCTGTATAAGTGCGGCTTGAGGTTGCTGAAATCAGCAGCTCTGTATATCCGAGCTTTTGTTCGGAACTGCACAAACATCGCTGAATATTAATTCTTATTATTTATCTTTATCAAAACCATCTGCTATCTGTACGTACAATTCACCCGGCGTTCAGGCTCCTTTCATCTTTTATAAACTCAGTATGAGAGTTCCCATAACCCTTTTTCTTCTGCTCCTGTCCTGCGGAGTATTCGCCCAACCGATAAACCTGGTTTCGTATCGGGAGTTGTCCGATCCGAAACCAGCAGACAAAGCCAGTTGGTCAGCCGTAAAAGCCGGGCATTATTTCAGCTTTACAACGGCTGATGTGCGGCACGAAAAACACGCGGCTCCCGATCCGGCACTGGTACAGGCGGGCTGGAACGCCACCGCCTGGAAAGGTGAAAAGGTGCATACGCAGGCCCTGCTCTGGAGCCTGTCTGCCATGTCTCAGGTAAAGCTGAGCTGGTCGGAACTGAAAGACAATAAAGGCCATACCATTCCGGCAAGCCAGGTTTCGGCCCGTTTCGTCCGGTACGTCATGACGGATGGGCCAAGCCCTGAGGGAAACAATTGCGACGAACGACCCATCGGTAAATATGACTCGTCGCTGGTGGCAGACCCTATCGACCTGGTTCAGGCGCGGGACGTTCCGCAGCAAACCGCGCAGCCGGTCTGGCTGAGTGTTGCGGTGCCACCCAATGCAGTGGCCGGGCATTACGTGGGTACGCTCACCGCCACAAGTCCGTCAATGGATAAACCACTTGTTCTGTCGTACAGCGTCGATGTGCAGAACCGGCTCCTGCCCGCGCCGAAAGACTGGGCGTTCCACCTCGATTTGTGGCAGAATCCGTACTCGGTAGCGCGGATACACGGCGTAAAGGTGTGGTCGAAGGAACACATGGACCTCATGCGACCATACATGAAAATGCTGGCCGATGCCGGTCAAAAGTCCATTACAGCCACAATTATCAATGATCCCTGGCGCAGTCAGACGGAAGACGTTTACGGGTCGATGGTGAGCTGGACGAAGAAGAAAGACGGTAGCTGGGTATATGACTATACGATTTTCGACCAGTGGGTACGCTACATGATGGACCTCGGCATTGATAAATTCATCAACTGCTACAGCATGATTCCCTGGAACCTGAAATTCAGCTACTACGATGAGACTGCCCGAAAAGATACGTTCCTGATCGCCCGGACGGGTACGCCCGAATACGAAGCGCACTGGCGGCCCATGCTGACCGACTTCGCCAAACATCTGAAAGAGAAAGGCTGGTTTGAAAAAACGACCATCGCGATGGACGAGCGGCCCATGAAAGCCATGCAGCAGGCACTGTCCCTGATTAAGGGGGTCGATACGAATTTCCGGGTATCGCTGGCGGGCAATTACCATCCCGAACTTGAATCCGACCTGATTGACTACTCCGTTGCCACCAACCAGACGGTTGATGCAGCTACCATGCAACGCCGTCGGCAGGCGGGGGTCAACACCACCTACTACACCTGCTGTGCTGAACGCTACCCGAATACGTTTACCTTTTCGCCCCCCGCCGAAGCAACGTTTATCAGTTGGTATTCAGCTCATAAAGGGTACAACGGTTACCTGCGCTGGGCGTATAACTGCTGGGTAAAAGACCCACTGCGCGATTCCCGTTTCCGAACCTGGGCCGCTGGTGATACGTACATCGTTTATCCCGGCCCGCGCACGTCTATCCGCTTCGAGCGGCTCATTGAGGGCATTCAGGATTACGAAAAAATACGCATTCTGCGCGATGAGTTTGCTGCGAACGGTCAGACAGCGAAGGCGCAACGACTCGAAAAAGCCCTGAGTCAATTCGATGTATCGGTACTGACCAATACACCGGCGGCTGATGCGCTGAAACCGGCCAAAGCTCTTCTTAACTCG
>JBBRUB010000623.1:0-3221 GCA_038248175.1 Cytophagales bacterium
CTTCGCCAATCGTGACCCAGGGTCTATGAATCAGGTCGCCGTGCTGGGTATGGGTCGGATTTGGAAAAGGGAAACTACCCGTAAACAAATCCTGCCGAACGCCCATGATAATAACCCGCTTGCGGTGCTGTGGTACGCCGAAGTCAGCTGCATCAAATACTTTATAACTGACCTGATAGCCGAGCGATTCAAAATCAGCAACAATCATTTTGATGGCTGCTCCTTTGCCAATGGAAAGCAAGCCCCGCACGTTTTCAGCAACAAAATAGCGGGGCTGTTTTTCGCGCACAACCCGCACAAACTCCAGATAAAGCTGGTTTCGGTCATCGTCAACAGTACGATGCATATTAGCCTGGGAGAACCCCTGACAGGGGAAACCACCAATTACCACGTCGCAGTTGGGCATATCGGACGTGGGTATATCGCAGATACTTCCCAATACAAAATGGTCGCCGATGTTGTGCCGATACGTAACGGCGCAGTCTTTATTGAAATCGTTGGCCCACACAATATGATGCCCGGCCTGAATGAATCCCAAATCAAAACCACCGGCCCCGGAAAATAGCGAGAGAACGTCCATTCGTGAAGATGTGATTGCCTATGATATTAAAGCAATACACGGCGGCTTTGTCTATCAGGGTTGGGTACAATGGCTCACCAAACATCTCAGCCTGTACCGCTTCAACCAGGTAATCGAGATTTTCTTCGTGCAGGAAATTACGGGGCGGCATGAAATTACCCCCGTGCTCGGCCACCGTGCGCTGATTAATGAACGCAATGTCTGCTTTGTTCAAGTAGATCATGCGGGCTTTCTGAAAACGGCTTCGTATTCAGTAAAGTCTTCGTTAACAATCTGCTCCAGCCGTTGCCGTTTGGTCTGTTGCAGCGCATCATTAATATCACTCATAAGCTGCGCCACGAAATCCGGTTCCTGGACAACCAGCGTATTTAATACATTACGAAGTTGTTCTTTGTCGATAGTTGAGTCCATTATCTTTTGCGTCTTCTTCTACGCTAAGGTACTCATTTTGAGATTCTGTACATCACAACCTGCCTTTCTCGTCTTCCAGGCCCGTTTTGCGCTGCCGGGCGGCTTTTATTTGTTTGCTGCCGAAAGCATATGTTACGTTCAGCCGCACCTGTCGGCTTTCGTAGCCGCCACTCGCGTCCATGTATAGCCCGCCAAACTGACTGATGCCCCGCCACCGCTGACTGTTGAACGGATCACTCACGGTTAGCACCACCGACCCGCGTTCGTTCAGCACTTTACGCTGTAAACCCACCGTGCTGCCCCAATACCGCCGGTTCTGGAACGTGCCGCCCCAGATGGAGGGCGAAGTATAATAGCCCGATAGTTCCAGTTTCCACGCGCCGGGCAGCGAGATGGTCTGCTGCATGTACAAACTCAGCACGTTGGCGGCCAGACCAATGGTTTTACCATCGCCGAAGTTGGCGCGGTTGGCCGAATGATACGCGCTGACGTTCAGGTATGCGCTCCACCACCTGGCAATGCTGAACGGGTAACTCACCGCCAGCGAAACCACTTGCTGACTGGCCAGATTGCGGGTAGTGATAAAGTTGCGGGGGCGTTCGCCGGGGGCGGTGGCTACGGTGTCGGTGATGGACGTGAAATAATCCTGCGTATCGCTGTAACTCAGCGAGGTCGTGAGTTTGTATTTGTAGGTGTGCGACAGTTGTAGCGTGTTGGTGTATTGCGGGCGCAGAAATGCGTTGCCTTTCTGGTACGTCAGCTCGTCTAATTTCGACTCAAACGGGTTCAGGCTTTCGTAGGTCGGGCGGTCAATCCGGCGGCTGTAATTGAGTGAAAAGGTGTGTTTCTCATCACGGTTATAGGTCAGGCCCGCGCTCGGAAAGGCGTTCAGATACCGGCGCGTTACGCGGCTGTCGGGGGTTTGTTCAGCCGCGCCAATCAGGTTTCCGTCGGAGTGCGTGTGTTCCAGCCGCAGACCGATCTGTGTCTGCCACTTGCCCTCCGTTTTCTCGAACGAGCCGTAGCCCGCATTTACGTTTTCGGTATAAACAAAGCGGTTGGTCCGGTCACGGTTCAGGATGTTCCGGTTGTTCTGCACGTCGTAAAAGTCAAATGCATTGTTGGTCTGCACCGATGACAGTTTGAATCCCGCGCTGAGTTTGCCGCCCAAGAGACGCTGACTGTAATCGGCTTTCAGCGTCCGTAGCATGATGTCCGTAGCGGTGTTCATGCGGTAGTTGCGTTCCAGCAGCAGCGCGCTCGTTTCGGGGTTTATGTAGCGATTGGGCTGGTAATTACTGCCGGTTGAGCGGAAGCTACCCAAATCAGCGTCGATGGTCAGTTCGTGGCCGGACGTATCGGCAAAGCGGTAGTTGAGGTTGGCGTTGCCGTTGGCGCGGTTACCGGTGCTACGGTTGTTGGCGATGAGCAGTTGGGTGGCAGTGCGGTTGGGCAGCGTGCCGATGGGCGTCCGTCCCAGCGTGCTGCCGGTAGCGTCGCGCAGAGTACCATCCAGCAACAGGCCGAGGGTACTGAACCGGCTCAAAAACCAGTCGGCCCCAAGCCGGGCATTGTGCGCTGCCGACCAGGTGGTGGTTTCGCTGCGCTGATCAAAAAACTGGCCCGATTGCTCCCGATACAGGTTGATAAACGACCAGTCGCGGGCGTTGCGCTGACTGTATGTAGCAAACAGATTCGTTTTTTTTGTGCGGTTGTTCAGCGAAACCGAGCCATTGTATTTCGGGTAAAACCGCCCCATAGCCAACCCAAGCGTCGCGCTGCCGTTCGTGCCGAAGTTCCGGTTCTTTCTGAGCCTAATATTGATAATGCCCGCATTGCCCTGGGCGTCGAAACGAGCCGATGGCTGGGTGATGATCTCGATGGCGTCAATGTCGGTAGCTTGCAGCGTGCGCAAATACACGGCCAAATCTGCCGGGCCCAGGGGCGAGGGTTTGCCGTCGATAAATACCCGAACACCGTTTTTGCCCTGCAAGATTATATTGTCGCTCGGGTCGATCAACACACCGGGTGCTTTCTGGAGCAACTCAAGGGCCGAACTACCCAACGCCGTGATACTGCTCTGTACGTTCAGCACCAGTTTGTCAGGTAAGACCTCCACCAGCGGTTTTATGGCTTTCACGCTCACTTCGGCCAGCGACTGCGTCGTTTCGGTCAGTACGGCGGGCGGCAACACAGCGGTTTGTCCATCGGTCAGCGTAACGGTTTCTGA
>JBBRUB010000624.1:0-3219 GCA_038248175.1 Cytophagales bacterium
GGAAGAGGAACTCGTTGCCATTGTCAAAATCGGTTACGGTACCGCCCGCTTCGCGCACGAGCAATACCCCCGCAGCCATGTCCCACGAGTTGAGATTATACTCGTAAAACCCGTCGAACCGACCGGCGGCCACGTAGGCCAGGTCGATAGCTGCCGATCCCATCCGGCGCAGGCCGTGCGTCTGTTGCATGAGCGACTCCAGAATCTGCAGGTATTTGCTCACTTGCTCGAAGGTGTAGTAGGGAAATCCGGTGGCAATCAGGCTTTCGCCCAATGTCTGCGCGGGCGATACGCTGATTTTCTGGTCGTTGCAGTACGCGCCCCCGCCTTGCCAGGCCGAAAAACACTCGTCGCGGTTGGGGTCATAAACTACTCCGGCAATAGGCGTCTTCCCTTCGGCTAAACCGATACTCACCGAAAACACGGGCAGGTTATGGATGAAATTGGCCGTGCCATCGAGCGGGTCGATAATCCAGTTCCGGGCAGTTGGGTCGGCTTCGGTGCCGGTAGTGCCTTCTTCGGTAATGAACCCGGCTTCGGGCAGTAGCTCGCGCAGCCGCGCCACCAGCATCTCTTCGGTCTCTTTATCAACGTACGAAACGAGGTTGTTCAGGCCTTTGTACTCGATGGCGTCGCGCTGAAATTTGGCGCGTTCCTGCATCAGAAATGCTCCGGCCTCGCGGGTAATGGCACAGAGCTGGGTGGTGATGGCGGCTAAATTGTGTGTAGTCATTCAGGTTGAGTTAGTGTAAGTGGCGGATTACTGACCCCGCTGAATGGTATCGACAATAGCCCGTAACTGTTCATTGGACAGGCCATAATCCTGACTTAGAAACTTCGTAATATCAATACCCTGCTGGTGGGCCATCCGTAGCAGTTTAGTCACAGCCTCCGTGCGGCCCTCCATACGGCCTTCCGTGCGGCCCTCCATACGGCCTTCCTTGCGGCCTTCCTCAATGAGATAATCGTATGTACTCATGGCTTTGCGGTTGTTTTGTGGTGAAGCAAATAACTGATCGTAAAACGTCCGGCTTCTGAAATCTAAGTTTTTAAACAGGTAAACAACAGCAGTCTGCAAATAATCACTTTCGCGCTCAGGATTAACCTCATTTTCAAGCCACACAAACAGTCGGTCGCGCTGTGCCAGAAGCCGCTCTTCGTTAGTTCGGTGCTTCATCAAAAACAGAGACGTGGCCAGAAAGCGATTTTGGAAATTCAATATCTGATCGTCAGAGTACCGGGAAATATTGACTAAAAGGTACTCGAAATCTGGCAAAAATCTTGTTAATCCAGCATCGACTTCGCCAAAATAGGCTGGTAGTGGCTCATATTCCCAAGCGGCTCTGCCATGATATACAATAACCGGAATTAGCAACGTTGGTGGCTGCTTCTGTTTACGGGCATGCTCCCAGCTATTGAGTAGATACCGAAGTAGCTGAAAATGTGGATACGTTTCCTTATAACTCTTGTGTTCAAACAGAATGGCGATCTGAACAGACTGCTCACCGTATTGACAGGCATAGACTATATCGGCGAAGTATTCTTCCAGTGTAGCGTCTATATACGATGCGTTACTCATCGTGAAGGTATCCAGGCGCAATTTTTCCAGCAATGAAGCTGGAAATGTTTCTTCTACAAACGCCCGCGCAATGTCCTGTCGCGAGAAGTTGTCCTTGAAAAATTTGTCATGTGCATTCTCCGCCATAGTTCACCTATAATTACCAGACTTCCCCTCCTTCGCTGAAGGGATCATTATCATCCTATGGTGTTAGGTCAATGTCAGCATATATATCGCCCACCCGCAGCGTACAGTCGATGCGGGGCAGCGTAATCTGGTCGTCGGCAGTTTCGTAAACCGTGTTGATCCACTCGTTGGTGTCGTTGATGCGGCTGAACAGTTCCACCGTCATGCTGTATTGATCGATCAGCATGTAGTACCAGAGCAACGGCATTTTTCGGTAGTGAAGCCACTTGAATCCCCAGTCTATGTGCGCCGTCGATGTTGACAATACTTCAACGAGCAGACGCGGCTGACGGATCACCAGATTGCGGCCCCGAAGATCGAACGGATGGCAGGTTAGCACAACGTCCGGGTAGGGCATATATAGCCCTGCCTGAACATCAACCTTCATGTTCTCGGAAAAGATACCGCATTTTTTCAGCGATGGACGCGATTCCAGCAAGTTAGCGACCCGTCGAACCAGCGTATTGTGGTTGACGGTGCCGCCCGCCATTGCGTAGGTTTCGCCGTCGAAAAATTCGTGACGAATCTCGCTTTTCTCTTCCTGTTGCAGGTATTCGTCAACAGTAATCTTGCGGGTAATGGATTGTTCGGCCAGCGTAGTCGAAGTGGTTTATAACGGTTTATGCCATGATAGTCCCTAATGCGGTATCGTACAAATTCTTCGCGTCGGCGGTGGTGAGTACGGTGTGTTCGTCCACGACCATATCCTGCGCCGTTACGGTGCCGAGTTTCATGAACGGCAGCACCGAATCGTTGAAGTATCCTTCTACCTCATCATAAACGTCCGGCGTTATTGAAATGACCACGCGGCTCTGACTTTCGCCGAACAGAAACGCATCGCGTCGGTGCCTATCGTCCGTACCGACAAAGAAGCCTTTGCCGCCCGCCATTGCCGACTCGGCCAGCGTTACGAACAGGCCACCGTCCGATACGTCGTGTGCCGATTGCAGCCAGCCCCGCCGGATCATGGTTTTGATGGATTCCTGAATGCGCCACTCGGTCTCAAAGTCAAAATACGGCGCGGGCGAGGCCTTGATGCCCCGGTACGAATACAGATACTCCGACGACGCAATGTCGCTCGTGGACGGGCCGACCAGAAAAATAATGTCGCCTTCGTTTTTGAAGTTGAGCGTCATCTGATGCGTCGGGTCGTCCATCAAACCCAGCATGCCGATGGTGGGCGTTGGAAACACCGGCCCGTCGTCCGACGACTGGTTGTAGAAACTCACGTTGCCGCCAGTAACGGGAGTGCTGAACCGGCGGCAGGCTTCGCCCATGCCCTGCACGGACTCCACAAACTGCCAGTAAACCTCCGGCACGTAGGGATTGCCAAAGTTCAGGTTGTTGGTCACGGCCATCGGCTCGCCCCCAGAGCAGACAATGTTGCGGGCCGCTTCGGCCACGGCAATCATGGCCCCCCGGCGCGGGTCGGCGTTGACGTAGCGGCTGTTGCAGTCCACCGTAATGACAATTGA
>JBBRUB010000625.1:0-3219 GCA_038248175.1 Cytophagales bacterium
GGGTTAAATACTGCCAGAAATGCCACAACCTCTCCGACCATGACCTGTGCAACATCTGCACCAGCAACAAACGCGACCACTCGCTGATCTGCGTAGTTGAAGACACCCGCGACGTACTGGCCATTGAAAATACGGCTCAGTTCAAAGGACTGTATCATGTGTTGGGGGGCATTATCTCGCCCGTTGAGGGTATCGGCCCCAGCGATTTGAAAATTGACTTACTCATCGAACGGTTGCGCGGTGAAGAAGGCGACGTGGTTCGCGAAATTATTCTGGCCATCAGCCCTACCATGGAAGGCGACACGACGGCGTTTTATCTCCAAAAGAAACTCAAACCATTTAATCTCAAAGTCTCGACCATTGCGCGGGGCGTTCCTATTGGCGGTGATCTTGAGTATGCCGACGAGGTAACGCTGGGTCGGAGCATTCTGAGTCGAATTGCCTACGATTGATCTGGCTGGACCGGGTTTGCTGATAAAATCCGTTTTCTTTGCGGGTACCGAAACATCTGGCCCATAGGCCAGTTGATTTCAGTACCCGCATCTTAATTTCCTAACAAACCAACATTCGCATGAATCGCACTGAATTTATGAAGCTGGCCTTTGGTGCATCGGCTGCTCTGTTCTCCACCCGCTCGTTTGGACTGAACTTCCGTCCTGCATCTTCCTACGACGGTCCATTCACGTTGCCCCCGCTGTCTTACGCCTACGGTGCACTCGAGCCGTCTATCGATAAGATGACGATGGAAATTCACCATGACAAGCATCATCAAGGCTATGTGAACAACCTTAACAAAGCCATTGATGGCACGCCAATGGCTAAAATGAGTCTGGATGACATTGTGAAAAGCGTTGACAATAAAACGTCAGCAGCCGTGCGTAATAACGCCGGTGGCCACTGGAATCACTCGTTTTTCTGGAAGATCATGGGACCCAACGCCGGTGGTGCACCAACGGGTGCATTGGCCGCTGCCATCAACAAAAAATACGGCTCGTTCGATAATTTCAAAGAGGAGTTTACCAAAGCCGCTACGGGCCGGTTCGGGTCGGGCTGGGCGTGGCTCATTAAAGACGGCAACAACCTCGATATCATCTCGACGGCGAATCAGGACAACCCGATGATGGCCCTGGCCGAGAAAAAAGGAACCCCCATCATGGGCATCGACGTCTGGGAACATGCTTACTACCTCAAATACCAGAACAAACGCGCCGACTACATCAAAGCCTTCTGGGACGTGTTAGACTGGAACACCATCGGGAAAAACTTCTCATAAATGTATGATATAGGGTGTATGGTATAGGATGTATTGCTGACGCATTAGTTTACCCGCGTCAACAATACATCCTATACCATACACCCTATATCATACATCAATCCGTCTCCTGCTTCGGTATGTGTAAAGGATGGTAACCACGAACCGTTCTACTGTGCAATACCGGATGCGTGGTTACGGGTACGTACAGCAAACTTTCTTAATTTTGTGGAAACAGCAAATTTCATGTCATTCCCCGCATTATACGACGAAATACCGTCGCTCGATTTAGCCGACTTTACCACCGGCACCCCTGATCAAAAGGCACGGTTTGTGCAGAATCTGGGTCAGGCTTTCAATCAGATTGGTTTTGTAGCCATCCTCAATCACGGCCTCACGCCCGATTTTACGGAGAAACTATACACCTCGGCGCAGTCGTTTTTTCAGGCTCCCGACTCCCTAAAGCAGCAATATGAACACCCCGAACTGCACGGACAACGCGGCTACATTGGCAAAGGGAAAGAAACCGCCAAAGGCTTTAAGGTGGCCGATCTGAAAGAATTCTACCACATTGGTCAGCCCGAACCGGAAGGCGACATGCCCGCCAACATCCTGCCCACCGAGTTTCCTGAATTTGGCGAAGCAACGCTTACGGCCTACCGCACCCTCGAAAATGCCGGAAAGCAGCTCCTGCGGGCCATTGCCCTCTATCTGGAACTGCCCGAAACGTATTTCGACGACAAAGTGAAAAACGGCGACAGTATCCTCCGCGCCCTGCATTATTTCCCCCTCAATCCCGACACCACGCCCGACGGAGCCGTGCGGGCCGCTGCTCACGGCGACATTAACCTGATTACGCTGCTGATGGGTGCCTCGGCAGACGGACTGGAAGTACTCCGGCGCGACGGGAAATGGATCGGTATCACGGCCCTACCAGATCAGGTGGTGGTGAACGTGGGCGATATGCTGGACCGGCTCACCAACCACAAGCTGAAGTCAACGATTCATCAGGTGGTAAATCCGCCCCGCGAGAAGATGAACCAGTCGCGTTATTCCATCCCGTTTTTCATGCACCCCCGCGCAGATATGGACCTGAGCAGCCTGGAATCCTGCATTGACGCCGAATACCCCCAACTGTACGTGGACATGAGTGCCGGTGAGTTTCTGGACGAACGGCTCCGCGAACTGGGACTGAAGAAATAGTTAATTGATAGTCATTCACTCTGTGTCATTGGTTGTCTGGTAGTATCAATGACTACAAATAACCGTTAATGATACAAAGTGAATGACAAACAGCGTATTATGCTGCCATACCGCTCCTCGCTCAAACCCGTCCGCCAGATTCGCTACTTCATTTTTTTGAAGGACGTAGCGTTACTATCTGTGACTACGTTTGGTGGGCCGCAGGTCCATCTGGCCATGTTTTACGATCGGTTTGTGCAGCACAGACGCTACCTCACCGAGGCCGAACTGCTCGAACTGAACGCGCTCTGTCAGATTTTGCCGGGACCAACGTCCACGCAAACCATTACGGCACTGGGATTCAAAATCGGCGGTCCAAACCTGGCGTATCTAACTCTGCTGATCTGGGTGCTGCCCGGTGTCTGCATCATGACAGCGGCTGCCATGGGCGTCTATTATCTCGAACAGCGTAATCTCTCCATGCAGTTTGCCCGGTTTATTCAACCAATGGCCGTGGGCTTTATGGCGGTAGCCGGCTACCGGATCGGGCAGAAAGTCATTAAAAACAGGATCAGCCTGGGACTGGCCATCGCTACAGCTCTGGTGGCGTATGTGTTTCGGTCGCCGTTTATGACGCCCGTCGTGATTATCATTGGTGGGCTAACTACCGGGCTGACGTATCAGCAGCACGAGCGGATGGACAAACAGCCGCTGCGGGTACAGTGGGCTAATTTCTTTCTCTGGGGGGGGGTATTTATTGCTGCTGCCGGGCTTGGAGCCATAAC
>JBBRUB010000626.1:0-3216 GCA_038248175.1 Cytophagales bacterium
AGGGCAGGCATTTGCGGATGCGTTCGGCTACGTCTTCCGGCGTTTCGATGTAATAGCTCTTCACGTCAATAACACCCACAGCCACGTCAAACTTCTCAGCGAAGCGTTCCAACAGATGCACCTCGGCAAAGTTCAGGATGGTCATTTCGGAGTGCAACTCATCGACCTGCATATCCATAAAATCGGGCAGCATGGGGGAGATACTTTTCTTACCCACCGACCGGCCTTTATAGTTACCAAAGCACAGGTGCATGGAGAGCCGGGTTTTGCCCACGCCCGGTGCCACCGTCCGGTTAAACATATCCACAAACTGCTTCGTGTCCTCGCGGTACGCGTAGCATGACATGGACGGTTCATCAACGCAGATTTCGGGTACGCCAAGGGCCACCAGATCCGCAATCTCTTTACTCACGAGTGGTAGCAGCGCTTCGGCTACTTCCCACCGGTCTCTGTAGAATTTACCCGGTAGCAGCCGCCCACTGAGCGTATAGGGGCCAGGAATCGACATCTTCAGCTTCTGACCTTCCGGCGCGAGCCGTTTTAGCCGCTGATACTCTTCCACTACGCCGAGTCCGCGCGGAGCCGTGAGAGGGGCCACAATGGTATGCTTACCACGCTGATCGTGGGCGGGCGGGCCAAACCGGCGCAGTTCGGCATCATTATTTTCGATACCGTTGATGTAGCCGTAAAACGACAGGTTGAAATCAAAGCGTGTTTGCTCGCCGTCGGTAATGACGTCGAGACCGGCAGCTACCTGGTCGTGAACAGAAGCGATGACGGCGTCGTCGATCATCTCGCTGATATCGGCGGGGCCGAGTTGGTTCAGGTTTTGGCTGGCAAATTCTAACCAGCCCGGAAACGGCATAGAGCCGACCACGGTCGTTTTGATAGGTACGGGTTGCAAATCAGTGAATGATTGTTGGTGAACAGGGCCAGCGATGTGCGTATCAGCTGTAATCGCTGATACGGCTGATTTTTTGATCAGAGAAAGCGAACATAGTTACTCCCCGCAGCAGCATAGCCTCGCCCGCTTTAGGACCAGTTGGCAGATCTACGGCCAGAATCGCGCTAAACTCAATCTCGACAGCAGCAGTACGGTCGCCGAGAGTAAGCGAACGAATACGTTGCTCCCGACTAATGAACACGCCCAGTGACTGCCAGGCCAGCTTTTCGAAATCGGCTTTGCCGCTTATGGTAGTTGTACCGCTGGCGTTAGAGACGTTTTCAAACACGATCACGTCGTGCAGCAGGGTCAGCATAGCTTGTACATCCATATTGTTGTAGGCCGCTATGTATTGCCGGATGAGTGTTTCCATTAGGCAGGCTTGACTACTTTCATGTTGATAGGATCCCAGCTAATAGGCCGCTTCTGCTCTACGCTCAGGTTAGCTGCCAGTGAGGGGGCAGAGGCCCTCATGCCAAACACAGCGTCTTCTTTTATGAGCGAGGGTTTATTTTCGCGGATGGCGTTGAAGAAAACAATCATGTGGTCAAGCCGGTCGTCGTAGCCTTCGGGCGCGTTAAACGTCACGACGGGATCATTCTGGATAGTACGCACGAACTTGCCGTCCGGGTATTTCTCGTCGTACTGCTGTACAAACTGATCCTGCATAGCCTGCGGATACGTAAAGAGGGCGTCGTATCCTTTGCTGTACATGGGCGCGTTGGGCCGCTTGAGCCGGTTCAGCGTGAACGAATTCCAGCCGATGTCAATGACACCTTCGGTACCAACCAGACGAGTATGAATGTCGCCCCCCGCGCCGGTAGCGAGGTTTACACGCATGGCCAGCGGAAACGAAGCATTGGTTTTTGTTTTGGGATAGTCGAGCAGAGCCGTAACAAGATCGTAGGCATCGCGCCCATCTTTCCAGTAGTTCAGATCGCCAAGAGCGTAAATGCTGGATGGCCCAAGACTACCCGTAACGGTGTGCAGCCCAGTTAGTAAATGCACAAACAAATCGCCCGCCACGCCGGTACCGTAGTCTTTGTAGTTACGCCACCGGAAAAAACGTACCGGCTCAAACGACTTTTTGGGTGCGTCGCCGAGAAAGGCTTCCCAGTCCAGGTCTTTAGGGTTCACCACCGGCGGCAGCGTATATTGCCACGCGCCAAGGGCGTCGGTCCGGTCCAGAAAGGCTTCAGCAGAGGTGATTTCTCCGATGTCGCCCGCTTCGTAGCGTTTTTTGGCTTCCAAGACCGCCGAGGCACTTGCCCGCTGACTGCCCACCTGAAAAACCTTACCGTATTTCTTCTGCGCATCAATCACGGCCTGCCCTTCTTCGATGTGATGAACCATCGGCTTTTCGCAATAGACGTGCTTACCAGCCTTGAGGGCGTCGATACTGATATGGTCGTGCCAGTGATCGGGTACGCAGATCAGGACGGCGTCAACGTCTTTGCGGGCCAGCACCTCGCGGTAGTCGCGGGTGGTGAACAGATCATTGCCCCACACCTCTTTAGCGCGTTCGAGCCGGGGCTGGTAGAGGTCAGCCACGGCCACAACTTTAGTGCCGGGTACTTTGAGCGCGCAGTCGAGATCATAATGACCAATAATACCGGAACCAATCAGCCCAATGTTGATGGTATCGGCGGCTGAGCGGGGCTTGATGCTTTTGATCAGGCTTTCGCGGTATTCACGGGCGTTGGCGTGTTGGGGAATGAGGAGCGAGGCACCACCCGCCAGCAGGGCCGACGAGCCGCCCAACTGACGGAGAAATTTACGACGTGAGTGCATTGGTAATTGTTTTAAGGATTAAGCTACTCAAGTAAGGCCATGTCCTTCAAAAACTACCAGAGATTTTAGATGTACAACGCGGAAATTTTCGGTTTATCATGTCCAAACGAGTATTCCCACCACACCATATCGTCAATCTGGTCGAACCGATCGAAACCGTTTTTTTCCAGCACTCGCTGCGACGCTGCGTTATCCGCTTCCGTATCAGCCACGATTCGCGCTATTCCCGGTTGCTGACTGGCCCAGTGAACCATACCGCCCACCATTTCGGTCATGTAGCCACGCCCCTGAAATGCCGGATACGTGCCGTAGCCAACCTCGACGGTTGCGTCATCTTCGTCGGGTTCACCCTTGAATTTGGCATCGGCCACAATCTGCCGGGTGTTACGGTCAATGGCAATCCAGATGGTATGATAAAGCGGGTCGTTGGCGGGATTTTTCAGACGCGGCACCGTAAAATGCGTGATCACACTCATCAGGTA
>JBBRUB010000627.1:0-3202 GCA_038248175.1 Cytophagales bacterium
AAGACTGGCTAACCGACCTGCTCAAAACATTCGCCTACCAAAACGCTGACTGGCAGGAGATTACTGCTCCAAACGCCCCGCAGCCGGTGGCTCCCCGCCCGGAGCCGGACAAACAGGACGTACTGGACAAACTGCCCGATGTGGTGCAGCCGAAGATTCGGAAAGTTTTCTTTTCTTATTCACATCAGGACGAAGTTTACCGGGATGAGTTAGCTAAGGCGTTGGCAATGCTCCACAAACGCACGAAACAAATTTCCATTTGGCACGACCGCGAAATTGTAGCCGGAGAAGAATGGAGTCCCACAATCGAAAAAGAACTTCGGGAAGCCCACATCGTGCTGTTGATGATTAGTATCGACTTTCTGAACTCGGACTATATCTGGGAACGTGAGTTGGGTGTCGTCCGCGAACGATTAGAGAAACAAGACGGTATCCGGGTCATTCCTATCTTCACTCGCCCCTGCGACACCAAAGAATTTGATATGATGCGTTTTCAGGGTGGCCAACGAGATCACCAAAGCCAACTCCCCTGGATTTCGGCCAGCCCCGACCGAGACCAGACCTACACCGATATTGTTGGAGAGATAAGAAAAGCCATAGAGTCCATGCGGTGAGTTAGGCCATTTTTTTTCTATCTTTACCCAACGCACTAAACGCTCTCCCCGCTATGGAAGCCTCCGTTCTCGAACATCCCGAAACCGACATTGCGCTGTCAGACTATGAACTGGAGCGCGGAAAACCTATGCCCAGTTTTAATCACAGTATTATCCAGGCGCGACTCTCAAAAGAGCTATTAGTCAGCTATGAAGATGATTTTTCAGTTGGCAGCGAGTTGTCTTTGGTCGTAACCGTGCCGCCTACCGTACCCGATCTATGTATCTATCCGGCGACGAAGATGAATTGGCTTGACGATGAAACGAAAGTCTCGCGGGTGCCGCTGACGGTGGTTGAAATTATTTCGCCTTCGCAAACCCTAACCGAAATGACCAATAAAGCCGTGACTTATTTTGTAGCCGGGGTGCAATCATATTGGCTCGTACAACCCTCGCTGCGGACGGTATTTATCCTGATGCCCGGCCAGGACGAATTGGCTTTTCATAACGAACCCCTCACCGACCCAACCACCGGCATTACCGTTGACCTCAAGAAAGTCTTTCGGTAGGCTCAAAACGCATCCGTCAGCCCAAAAATAGGTTTGTTGGTTTGCCACTTGCCGCGCGTAAAATCCGGGATTTCCATTGGTTTGCCACCTCCAGCAATGCTCGCTTCTGACAACGGGCTGATGGCACTCCACACGGCAGCGTCATAGACATCAATCGGCGGAGGGGTCTGGGTTTTGATGGATTCGATGAAGGCCCGGATCACAAAAAAATCAATGCCACCGTGTCCGGCTTTGTCGGCAGTCTCGGCGTGGGTTTTCCAGAGCGGGTGGTCAAACTCGTCCTGGTATTTTTTAAACGGCTCCCACGTGTGCGGCTTCGGTGATTTCTGTTCTAAGTAAATCATGTCGTTGTCGTCCATCCAGATACCTTCGGTGCCCTGCGCCCGGAAACCGAGCGAATAAGGCCGGGGCGAGTTTGTATCGTGGATAATCACAATGTTTTCGCCGTTGGCGCACTGCACAACGGTCGTCACCACGTCGCCGAGTTTAAAATTAACCTGCGCGTTGGGATGGTTCGGGCCACCCTTGTCCACAATGTGTTTATGCAGACCGCGGCTTTTGGTGGCCGTGCTGGTGAGGCTCACAAAGCGGTTGCCCCGGTTAATATCGAGCCAGTGCGCCACCGGGCCGAGGCCGTGCGTGGGGTACAAATCGCCGTTGCGGTCAACCGAATGTTGGGTGCGCCAACGGGCTTCCGAGTAGCCTTTTGCGCCAAACTCCACACCCCCGCCGTAGGCTTTTTTGCCATCGTTGAACTTTACTTCGCGGAGGTCGTGCTGGTAGCCGCAGTGGGCGTAGGTCATCTCGCCAAACATTCCCTTGCGAACCATGTTCAGCACCGCCAACACGTCGCGCCGGTAGCAGACGTTTTCTAAAATCATGCAGGGCATCCCGGTTTTCTCGGAGGTATTCACCAAATCCCACGATTCCTGGAGCGTTACGGTGGCCGACACTTCGACACCGGCGTATTTTTTGGCTTTCATGGTGGCAACGGCCATTGGCGTGTGCCATTCCCAGGGCGTGGCAATAATCACCCCGTCGAGGTCGTCGCGCTGGAGCATTTTGAGGTACGCATCTGCACTGCCGGTATAGACTTCGGCGCGTTTTCGTCCCGTTTTTTCAATCAGGGCGTTGGCCTGAGCGAGGGCATCGGCATCGGTATCGCAGATGGCCGGTATCAGCACATCATCCCGAAACAGAGCCTGTTCGATGTGGTTTCTGCCCCGCAATCCCGTGCCGATAAAGCCAAGACGAACCTGTTTTTTGGGTTCGGGAGTGGCTGTTAAAAGGCCGGAAAAAGGCAGGGCTGTGGCGGCCGCAGTAAGGGCCGAGGTGCGAAGAAATTCGCGACGGGTAGCGGAGTGCATCAGGAGTCAGGTTTGGAGCGACCAACAAAGATAAGCGTTTATGGGTAGGGTGTTCGACTATGGGCTTAGTTTATGTAACTATTTTGGCGAGACTTTTTTGCCTTAACGTAGTCAACGAGACTGGCCGTTTAGTCTCTTCTGCGCGCAAAACGCGATGACTGATCCAACCCATGCCGGATACAATATCTCCCTGATCGATAAGACAACCCAAAGTGGCAATCTTAACTGATTCGCCAGAAATGACCTGCTTGTGAGGGCCTTGTTTGTATTTGCCAAACATACTCGTACGCCAGCCCGGTCTCAAGCACATCCGAACAGCATAGCAATTGATCCTGACCACATAATACCAACAGACTTCGCTCCAAATAGGCATCAAGACAAGACTATCTAAAAACGCAGTCACCCGATCACACAAACACCAACCCTGCTGCTGTCAGTTGGCGACTAAGGCCAAGCGAGTCTGCTGCCAACTGGCCTGGCTAAAACCACTAATACCCTTCGATTTAACGAGCTCACTGAACGAATCTACAATCATCCACAATTGTGTCAAGACCCTAATAATGCGAGTTTTGGGGATGTCTCTTAGATAATTACAATTTGGCACACGTCGCTCTTGCCCAGCTTGGGTACGAATACAGGCATCGTTGGAAAAGCATCCATAAAACTGTAGGCG
>JBBRUB010000628.1:0-3195 GCA_038248175.1 Cytophagales bacterium
GCCGACCGACCGGGACTCACGGCGAAAAAAGCCTGCGTAAAGCAGTTGGTACATGTCTGAAAGCCATTGGGTTTTGCAGAGTCTGCCGGGGTCAACGCCCGCACAAGTCGGAACGTTTGGATACCCACGGCGCGGCCCGTCCAGCCCACCGCCCGAAATGCGTTCGGCTTGCTTTCCACTACTTGCCACAGCGGTTTATAATTCGCGTCCTGATCGTACTGATTACCCCGAATGACGAGAAATACCGACGAATCGAACCGCGCCAACCGCCAAAAATGCGCCGTGCGCTGCTTCGTGGTCCGGTTCTCTATCGTCGCCCGGCCATCGGCAAACAACGCTACTGTGCTACTATCCGACTGCCAGACCTGCCCCATGAGTTGTTTCTGAGCCGCTGCCGAATCGAGCGGTACGTCAGCAAATTGCCGGAACACCATCGGGTACATCTTGCCAATGCGCAGCACTCCGTTCTCTGTCGTCACCAGCCCCGGCGCGTAATGCACTGTATCGAGCCGGACCGTATCATTCTGCACCGCCCAGGTAGCGCGAACAGGATTCGCTGATCCTTCTATCATACCGAGCGTGTAACTCCCGTCAGTATCGAGTTTCAGGTACGTTGACAGCGGGCAAAACACATCCGTATCCCATTCAACATGTACCCCAATCCACGTACCGGCAAGTTGTTGGGCGTTGGCAGAAGGGAAACGGAGAATGAATAATGTACAATGGAGCATGATTAGCCAACGGCTTATAAGCCAACTTTGGCGTTTCATTCTGGCCGAACAGTGTCTATTATCCATCGTATATTCGTTACGCCTTCCGTTGGCTGAAGCCAATGGCAATACGCTAAAAGTCCCGTCGGGACTTCACACCCGTTGCTGTTGGCTTCAGCCAACGGAAGGCGTAATCATCGCGGCACTTCCACCCGCTGCACCAGTTGCGAAATGACTTCGTCGGGGGTACTACCTTCCATTTCGCGTTCGGGGGTGAGCTGAATGCGGTGGCGCAGGACCGGTGCGGCCAGTTCCTGCACGTCTTCGGGCGTGATAAAATCGCGGCCCCGCAGCGTAGCCAGGGCTTTCGCGCTATTCAGCAATGCTACCGATGCGCGGGGCGACGCACCCAGATACAGCGATTTGTTAGCCCGCGTTCCCTGCACCAGCTGCGCAATGTACCCGAACAGATTATCTTCTACGTGTACCTGATGCACCTGACTCCGCAACATGGCGAGTTGTTCTGCCGATACCACCGGCGTTATCGCCTGCACGGCTTCGGCCAGGTTTCTGCGCTGATGATGGCCCCGCAGGATGTCAACTTCAGCAGCCGCGTCGGGGTAGCCGATGGTAATTTTGAACAGAAAGCGGTCAAGCTGGGCTTCGGGCAGACGGTACGTGCCTTCCTGCTCGATGGGGTTCTGCGTAGCCAGGACCATGAACGGCTCCGCCAGCGGGTAGGTCGTGCCGTCGTTCGTGATTTGCCGCTCTTCCATGACCTCGAACAGAGCCGCCTGAGTTTTGGCGGGTGCGCGGTTAATTTCGTCAATCAGCACCAGATTCGAGAAGATTGGCCCCTGCCGAAAGGTGAAGTCGCCGGTTTTGGGTTGAAAAATAGACGTACCCAGTACATCAGACGGCATCATATCGGGTGTAAACTGAATCCGGCTAAAATCGACCGAGAGGGTTTTGGCCAGCAACTTGGCCATGAGCGTTTTGGCTACGCCCGGAACGCCTTCGAGCAAGACATGGCCATCGGCCAGGAGCGCAGTCAGGAGCAGATCAACGGTGGGTTGCTGCCCAACAATAACGGTTCTTACCTCGGCGCGGATAGCGTCAATAGCAGCAGTAAGGGGGGCGAGGTCAATGCGGGAATTGTAGGGTGTCATAATTTTTTGTTATGGTGACTGGTCCGCCGATACGGAAGGAAGCGTCTCACGTCTGTATGTAGAAAAAAAATAACAGCTATCGAAGATGCTTCCTTCGTCAGCATGACAAAAAATCAAACAGTCAGGTTAAACTGTTCAATGGCCTTGTTTAAAGTCAGCAAATCGTATTCAGACAGGAAATTACTTTTCTGGGCGTTACGCAGGAGCCGCACCAGCTCGTCGGTTTCGGTGGTGGGCGTTCCGCTTTTATGGGCCAGCATTTCGGTGAACTCGTGGTCTAAGCTGTTTGTGTTCAACCCGTACCGTTCGCGAATATCGGCCAGAAAATACTGGATTTTCTTACGGGCCAGATTATCATGGTCGCGCTGCTGAAAGTACAGCCGCCCCACATCTTTCACGAAGTTGAGCGAAGTATTTTGGGGCATCTCCACCACCGGAATGATGCGCTGCGTTCGCTTCCCGGCAAAAATTACGTAGAACACCACGCCAAATACGATCAGATAGTACGCCCACGTCAGGGCGGGCTGACTCCAGACGTAGCGCAGGAGAGACTGCTCGTCCTTGTCAAACCGGCCCTGTTTCTGGTACTCGTCCCAATAGGTTGGCTGGGCGGGCAGATACGCCAGTGCTTTAAACGCATAGTCCGACGTTTTAGGGTCCAGCACATGGTAGTTAGTAAACGCCAGCGGCAGGCTATGCACCAGAAACTGCCCTTTACCGTAGCGAACCCTGATAAATACCGGCTCCTTGCGGGCATTTCGGCCCAGCACGGTAATATTCTTTCTTTTCTCGCTGGCTTTTTTGGCCGTGTCGATACGCAGATAATTACGGCCATCGTCGCGCGGAAAGACATAGCCGCCCACCCTGCGCAGTGATGGGTTTGTGAAGTTCTGCTGTAACAATGAATCGGCTATGATGAGCGACTGTACACTGGCTTTGAAACCAAGTGCTTTTCCGAGCGAATCGGGCAGTTCGTAGGCCGAAATCAGAACGCTGTTACCCTGCTTCACGTAGCTAAACAGTTGTTTCAGGTCGTTACCGTCGGCGGCAAAATTGTGGCAGATGAACACGTAATTACTGCGTCCCGCCGGTTTGGTTTCAGTCAGGAAATTATAGACCGGCAACCGCACCGTTTCAACCTCCGGCTGCCGCATCACGCCGGGCAGCAGCTCAAACAACGCCTGCGTGCCAAACGGAATCTGGCCGTCGTTGCGGTACGTTGGCGTCCAGTCAATGGGCTTCGGGCGATAATACTCGAACAGCCCAAACGCTACCACTGTGGCGAGGAGAATGAGGAGGTATTTATTGGGTTTCAA
>JBBRUB010000629.1:0-3189 GCA_038248175.1 Cytophagales bacterium
ACCCGCTACGGGGGGGCGAACAATTCGGATGCTGTCGGTGCTGATGGCCGTCAGGGTTTGGAATACGGTTACCGTTACGCGCCCGGTGGTGGCTTCGGGCGGGATAACCGTGCGTATTTCGGTGTCTCTAACTACGGTCCTGGCGTTGTCGGTGAAGGACCCGTTAATGCGTATGCTGCCATCGGTCAGGTTGATGCCCCGCACAACGAGTTCTGAGCCGGGTGTGGCGACCAATGGGCTAATTGACGTGATCTGGGGCGTTCCGGACACCAAAAAGCCAGTTGTCTGTGCGCCACCCCGCGTCTCGACGGTGATAATGGCTGGCCCGCGTCTGGCATTGGGAGGCACTGTAATCGTCATCGACTGCGTGGTGCTGTCTTTTGGCGTGACCTCAGCGTCGTTGAACCGTACCCGGAGGATCTGATTAAGGAATGAACCGCTGATAATAATGGGCGTACCGGGCAGCCCATTGGTCGGAGAAACAGCAGCAATACTGGGTTCGGGCTGGCGTATTTCGATTGGCAGCGGGTCTGACGTGCCCTGATCGTTCTGTACGCGTACCTGCGTAGTACCCGGCGATACAGGCGGTACCATAACGCGCAGAAGTGTTTCTGATATACTGGTTACGGTGGCCGACGTGATTGAACTGGCGGTACCAAATAAAACAACAGGCTCTTTACCAAACTGGTAGCCAGAAAGTGTGACCTCCTGCCCTACAAGGACACGGTTGGGCGCAAGCTGCGTCAATTCTGGTGGGGTTGACTGCACCCGGCAACCAACGAAGACAAAACCCAGAAATAGCGCGATAAAACAGGAATAGAGAAACTTCATATACCAGAAGTCAGCGACCCGGTTTGGTGGCTGGCCGACAAAATTACCCATTTTCAGCCACCAAAAACCATTTCATTCCAAAGCCTGTTAGCCCTATTAATGATGGGTGATGAGTGAAAAACGAAGAACGGGGTTGTTAATTTGGCAATCGGTCTTCCACCGCTCTTCGCTCTTCATTCTTCACGCTTCACCCGAAAAGAATGAACTACCGCAGCCTGAAATCATCTAATCTGCTTAAAATCAAAACCCTCGGCGAACTCAAGGCCACTGGCTACGAATCCCGCTCCATCAAGCAGGAACTTCGCGATAACTTAATCGAAAAAATCAAAGACAAACAAGTCGTTTTTCCGGGTATCTGGGGCTACGAAGATACCGTGATTCCCGACGTAGAACGGGCCATCCTGTCCATGCACCACATCAACCTGCTGGGGTTACGCGGACAAGCCAAGACCCGGATTGCCCGGCAAATGATAAACCTGCTGGACGAGTACATTCCGGTGGTAGAAGGCTCCGAACTGAACGACGACCCCCTGCAGCCGCTGTCTCGGTTCGCGCTGGAGCAGATTGCCAAACACGGCGACGATACGCCCGTTGGCTGGATGCACCGCAGCGATCGCTACACCGAAAAACTGGCCACGCCCGACGTATCGGTAGCTGACCTGATTGGCGACGTGGACCCCATCAAAGCCGCGACGCTGAAACTGCCGTATTCCGACGAACGTACCATTCACTTTGGGCTGATTCCACGTTCGCACCGCTGCATTTTCGTGATTAACGAGCTACCCGATTTACAGGCCCGCATTCAGGTATCGCTGTTCAACATCTTGCAGGAAGGCGATATTCAGATTCGGGGTTTCAAACTGCGTCTGCCGCTCGATATTCAGTTTGTGTTCACGGCCAACCCGGAAGATTACACCAACCGGGGCAGCATTGTAACACCCCTCAAAGACCGGATCGACAGCCAGATTGTTACGCACTACCCGAAATCCATTGAAATCGGGAAGAAAATCACCATGCAGGAAGCCGTCGTGAAAACGGAGCAGAAAGGCATGGTCAAAACCAACGATATCATTGCCGACCTGATCGAGCAGATTGCGCTGGAAGCCCGCGAAAGCGAGTATGTCGATGCCAAAAGTGGCGTATCGGCCCGGATGACGATTTCGGCCTACGAAAACCTGCTGTCTGCCGCCGAACGACGGGCGTTAATCAACGGCGAGAAAGAAACCTACGTCCGTATTGCCGATCTGTACGGCGTGGTTCCGGCCATTTGCGGTAAGGTTGAGCTGGTCTATGAAGGCGAGGTAGAAGGCCCCGTCATTGTGGCGCAGAACCTGATTGGTAAGGCCATCCGCAACCAGTTTCTGAATTACTTTCCGAACCCCGAAAAGGCCAAGAAAGACAAGCGTGGCAACCCCTACCGCAAAACCACCGACTGGTTTGGCGAAGGCAACACGATGGATATCCTGAACGATCTGACCAACCGCGACTACGAAGCCCGGCTCCGCACCATCGACGGGCTGGACGACCTGGTCGATCAGTATCAGGAGAAGCTGAGCAAGCCCGAGAAGCTGTTTATGATGGAATTTGCCCTGCACGGTCTGGCCGAACACTCGCTGGTGGGCAAAACCCCAATGGACACCGGGCAACAGTTCAAAGACCTGCTTGGCTCCATGTTCAACCCCGGCCAGTTTGGTGAGGAAGAAGAAGATGAAGACGATACCGACCGGTATTAAGCTGGTTTAATTTTAGCCAGTAAAAGGCCCTTTCCAGATATAGGAAGGGGCTTTTTTGCTTATGAGCCGAACCACTCAGCTGGTAGAACAATGCCGTCATACACGTTGGTCATCGGAATGATAATATCCATCAGTGGCAGGTCAATCAGCGCGTCGGCTCCTTCTATGAGCCGGTACTTCCAGAAGTTAACGTTCCGCTCGAACACCTCGGCCCGGTAGGCCGTCTGGTGGATAAGCACGTAGTACAACAAAGATGGGAGTTTGGTGTAATGCGGTCGTTTGTCGTGGGTGTCGATACGCTCTGTCGATTGAGAAATAACCTCGATCAGCAGCGACGGCGATGCCACCGAAGCGGCCATGTCATTGTCAATGTCGGCGGGGTCGCAGGTGTAGATGACGTCGGGATACACGTAGCGTTCACCCCGGTTGAGTTTCTGCCGGACGTTCTCGGTAAAGACCTCGCATCCGTTTTGTTGACTAAAAGGACTGATGTTACGCAGGCTGCCTTCAGAGTACCAGCCTACTGATTAAATTTAGCAAAAAATAGAATATGCACTTCGTTTCGCCCATTTTTGACCTCTATTCCGATTACCTATTAGTCAATCAGGGCCAAACGACGGCCACA
>JBBRUB010000630.1:0-3181 GCA_038248175.1 Cytophagales bacterium
ACACCATAGAACCAGCCTTTCCAGAACCAATCGAGGTCAACGCCCGATGCGTCTTCCATCGTCCTGAAGAAATCAGCCGGTTCGGGACTTTTAAACGCCCACCGGCGGGAATACTCTTTAAAAGCATAATCGAACAACTCGCGGCCCATGATTGTCTCGCGCAGGATGTTCAGGCCCGTAGCCGGTTTGCTATAGGCGTTTGGTCCGAAGGTGTTGGGCAGAATATTATCCGAACTGCTCATAATGGCCACCTGCTTGCTGGAATCGAGTTGCATATACGGTACAATAGACTGCGGTTCAATACCCCGCGCCGGGAAGTCGGCATCCCATTCCAGACAGGCCAATCCTTCCAGAAAACTATTCAGCCCCTCGTCCATCCATGACCATTGCCGCTCGTCGGAGTTGACAATCATCGGGAAGAAATTATGACCCACCTCGTGAATAACCACTAAAATCAGGAAATTCTTGGTTCCCTGGGAGTACGTACCATCTTCTTCGGGACGCGCGCCGTTGAAGCTCATCATCGGGTATTCCATACCGCCAATGGGCCCGTGTACCGAATAGGCCACCGGAAACGGATAGGCAACGCTCCGGCCCGAATATGACATCAGGGTGTGCGCCACCAGCCGGGTAGAGTACTGCCCCCACAACGGATTACCTTCTTTAGGATACAACGACATGGCCCAGACGCGCTTGCCCTCTACGTTCGGGTTCAGGGCGTCCCAGATAAACTTGCGGCTGCTGGCGAAGGCGAAATCGCGCACATTATCGGCTTTATAGACCCACGTTTTTTTGGCCGTAACCACGCCAGCTTTGTTTTTCTCAGCGGCTTCGGCTTCGTCCTGCGTTACGATCACAACGGGATTTTCGCCGGGTTTGTCGCCTTTGCCTTTGGCAGAGTTCCAGCGGCTAAGCTGCGCAGATGTCAGTACCTGATTCGTATTCTGTAATTCGCCGGTCGCGCCTACAATATGGTCGGCAGGGGCGGTGATAGCCACTTTATAATTGCCAAAGATGAGCGTGAATTCACCCTGACCCAGAAACTGCTTGTTCTGCCAGCCATTTACGTCGTTATATGCGCACAGACGCGGAAACCACTGCGCCATCTCGTAAATGTAATTACCGTCTTTGGGAAAGAATTCGTAGCCCGACCGGGACCCGGTGGCGTTGGCATCCACGATGTTGAAATTCCAGTCGATGGCGAACGTAACGGATTTACCCGATGCCAGCGGTTGTGGCAGGTCGATGCGCATCATGGTCTGGTTGATAGTATAGCGCAGCGGTTTTCCAGCCCCATCGCGCACGGCGGTAATCTTATGGCCGTAATCTTTACCCTTCAGTGCAGCACCGGAACTGAGTTGCCCCAGGCTGGTGCGTTCGGGATTGATGCTACCCGTGCGTGTGGTATTACCGGTGGCATCGGGTTTGAAAAGATTCTGGTCGAGCTGCAGCCACAGGTAAGGCAGCACATCGGGCGAGTTGTTGTGGTACGTAATGGTTTCCGACGCGGTGATGTGCTGCTTCTGATCGTTTAGTTCGACTTTGATGTCATAGTCGACGCGATTCTGATAGTAGTCTTTGCCCGGCGCGCCCGATGCCGAACGGTACGTGTTGGGCGTGGGCAGCGTAGTACCCAGTTGCTCGAAGCGCGTATTGGCGTGTTGGGCTGGCGTTTGCGCCATGACGCAGTTGATACTTCCGGCTACGGCCAGCAAGCAAAATAAATTCTTCATAGAGAAGGGGTATTTGACGAAGATTATTCGGCAAAAGTAAGCATACTACGCACAAAGCCGGTATCATTCGGCAATCAGGTCCTGAAATCGTAATCAATGTGGTAGCGCAACTATTCGCCCGTCACGAGAGAATTACCCAGAATCAGCGAAATTGCCATACCCGCCACAATACCCGATACCGCCAGCACCCACCGCAACCGGTTGCCACGCAGCACGTCCAGCACCACAAAAGCCAGACATAGTGCCAGTCCCACAATAAGCAGCTGCCCCAGTTCCAGCCCGATGTTAAACGCCAGCAACGGCTGCACAATATCGGCTTCGCGCCCCAGCAAACTCCGCAGGTAGCTGGAAAAACCCATGCCGTGAATCAGCCCGAAAACCAACGCCAGCCCATACCGCCACGCCCGGCCCGGCTGGTTTGTGTCGGCCACGAGCCGTGTACGCACACGCGGTTCGTTGTAGAAAAAGTTAGTGATGGCTGCAATCAGAATCGTGACCGGAATCAGCAGCTCAATCAATGCACTACTGTATGAAATCAGTTGCAACGTAGCCAGAGCCAGCGTGATGGAGTGTCCGATGGTAAAGGCCGTAACCAAAATAAGCACCTGACGCCACTGCCGAAGCGTATAAATGGCGCAAAGTGCGATTACGAACAGCATGTGGTCATACCCGGCAGGGTCGGTGATGTGGTCGAAACCAAGACGGAGGTAGATAAAGAAATCGTTCATAAATTATTCCTGAAACCAACCGGCATACGTTACGTAATTATTGGCCGTGCGGTCAACTATCTCAGCTTGCTCCGGCGAAACGTTCTTAAGAAAACGAGCGGGATTACCAGCATAAATTGTGTTGGGCGGGATAATGGTACACTGTGTTACAATGGCCCCGGCAGCCACAATACTACCCGTACCGACCACGGCACCGTCCATGACAATGGCTCCCATGCCAATCAGCACCCGGTCTTCGAGCGTACAGCCGTGAACAATGGCGTTATGGGCAATGCTGACCATACGGCCAATGGTGGTGCTGAATTTTTGATACGTGCAGTGAATAATGGCCCCATCCTGAATATTGGTGCGCTCGCCAATGGTGATACTGTTAACATCACCCCGCACTACGGCGTTGAACCAAACGGTACAGTCGCGGCCCATCGTTACGTCGCCAATAACGGTGGCGTTGTCGGCCAGCCAGCAGTTTTCGCCAAGTTTGGGGGTTTTACCCCGGACAGATCTTATTAGTGCCATGACACAAAGGTAACGGTCTCAACAAAAAAAGCCGACCCATGCGGGTCGGCTCTCTCCTTCAGGAACAAAAGTCGTTTAGTTCTTCATGTCCTTTATCATCTTGTCCATCGAACTCTTCACGTCGTCAAAGGTCTGACTCGCACTTTTATTTACGTCATCAAATTTGTCTTCGGTTGTGCGCTGTACTTTGTAGTACGAGTCGGC
>JBBRUB010000631.1:0-3181 GCA_038248175.1 Cytophagales bacterium
AGGGGCTTTTTGACCCCCAGCAGATTGGGACTACTGTTAATCCACTCATACACGCCTACGGGTACGGCAGCAGCCACCGCAAACCAGCCAAACGCCTTGATCGTGCGCCGACGAATGGCCGATTCGGGCAGATCGGATTCGGGCAGGTTCGGTTCGGTGCCAGTCAGGTCGGGTTTCATGACAGCGTGGGAGTTGGGGTAAAATCAGGCGTTGGCGGTCCAACGAATCGGTCGGGTTCTGGTTCGGGCGTGGGCTTGTCCAGCAGCGGGCGATCGGGGTTGTTGGGGCGCAACACCTCGAAGCCCGTTACCATCGACGCAAAATTGTGCCAGCCCGCCCTGACTACCTGCGCAACATGAACGAAGAAGAACAGTACGTAGCCAACTGTCAACACGAAATGAATAAGCCGGGCCGTTTCGTAGCCACCCATGAGAGCCGTGAGCCAGTAAAACTGCGTGGGTTTATAGATGGCATAGCCTGTCAGCACCGAGCCGGCTCCCATTACCATCATCGAGAAATAAGCAATCTTCTGCGCTCCGTTGTATTTGATAAACGGCGGCTGACTTTTGCGCAGTCCCAGATCGTAGGCCGTAACCTGAATGGCTTCGCGGAAAGAGTTTCGGTCCGGCACCAGATGCCGCCATTCGCCCGAAACAACCGTATATGCCACGTACAGGATGCCGTTGAGTAGAAACAGCCACATGAACACGAAGTGCCACGCCATGCCCTTCGCCAACTGAAACGGGACGCCGAGAGCCTTGTAAAACCAGTCCGGGAAGAACGACAGCGTCCAGCTGCCCATCGTAATTTTATACGGATCGTAAGCCCAGTAAATGAGCAGCCCGCTACAGATCATGACAAATAGCACCGGAAAGTTGATCCAGTGAAACCAGCGAATCGCCAGCGGGTGCTTATGCACAATACGCTTCATAATAAGTCGGGTTCAGGACCGCAAGTTCTTATTTTATACGTTGTTATCGGTCTCGATATGCTGACGTTTTTAGCATATTTTGGTTGTAACGCGAAACCCCACGTCGCAGGTATGGTTAGACGATGACCTGCTACGTGGAGCTTTGCGTTGCTTTACGCAGCTACCGCTTCCAGAACGGGAGCCGCCGGGAAATCAACGGGAATCTGGGTCAGGGCGTGGAGGTAGTTTGAGATAATTTTGTCGCCCACGAGCAGGATCAAGTCCACTACGTCGTTCGCTTTGTAACCAGCCGATAGAAAGTTATCGACAGTTTCGCCCGAAGCGTGGCCGCGTGTTTCGGTGATGGCTTTGGCCAGTTTCACCAGTGCGTCGAGTTTGGGGTCGAAATCGGCGTATCCGGCGCGGAGTTGAAGAATCTGCTCATCGGTGAAACCGTTCATTTTGCCTAACGCCGTGTGGGCGGCCAAACAATATATACACTCGTTTACCTGCGATACCACGAGGTTGACAGCTTCGCGTTCTTTGGCTTTGAATACGCTTTTAGTCTGGCTCTGCTGAAGGGCCATGTACGCACCGAGACCGTTTTCGGACAGACCAAAGGTAGCGTAGAGGTTTGGTACGAAGCCGAGACCGTTTTGCAGGTTGTCGAAGATTTGACCGTTTTGAGCCGATACCTGCTCACGAGTTGGCACCTGGAACGTTGTCATTTTTGTTGGTTGGTCTTGGTTTGCCTTATTGACATGACAAAGGTCTGGCGCAAACCCCCGCCCCAAAATGACGGTTCTTCCCGGTAGCGTACCAATTCTTCCCGATAGTGTAGGCCGGACACTCTTGTCCGGCCTACAGCGTCATCAGCGACTCCCTGAACGCCGACGGGGGCTGGCCGGTCTGTTTCTTGAAGAATCGGCTAAAGTGGGCCGCTTCGCTGAACCCCAGCTCGAATGCAATCTCTTTGGTCGATTTGTCGGTGTATAACAGCAACCGTCTGGCTTCCAGTGAAATACGACTATGAATAACGTGAAGCGGACTGGGCTGGCTGGCCAGTGCAAACAGATTGGAGAGTGTTTTGGGCGATTTGTTGAGCCAGTCAGCGTAGTCGGCTACGCTGTGCAGCGTCCGGTAGTAATTTTCAACCAGCAGGTTATATCGCCGAACAATGTCCAGATCGGCTTCGGTTAGTTCAGGTTCGAGACTTTGGTCTCTGGCTAAGCGAGTAGCCTTGATAATCAGTTGTTTAAGCAGTATTCGGAGCATTTCACCCTGAATGCTGTCGCGGGTTGAAAACTCATCGGCGAAAACCGTCAGCAGCGCATCGAACTGACGCTGCTCTTTGGAATCAAGTTGCAGGAACAGCGGATTTTTGGCCCCGCAAAAACAAAAAACCAACGCACGACACTTCTTTGTCATGAACGACGATGCAGTAAAATTCACGGTCAAATTGCCAGGCAATGATCCGGGCGGGCTGCGAGAAACTGAATGTTTGATTCACCATAAGCGGCAGCATCGACTGCGCCGGAAACGAATAGTCGGTGCCGGCGAGCATAACAGTCTGGTCTGGTCCGGTATTCCAGGCAATTGTCAGGAGTTTTTCCGGATGACGTTCGCCGGTTCTGTCGCTGAAAAAATGACGCCCAAACGTCAGTTCGTCCTAAATTAAATTCAGCTTTCCATCGGTTTTCGGTTCGCGGTAGGTATAGAGCATATATGTGCTGAACGAACAATTATTCGGCGCAGGTTCACTACCTTGAGTCGTCTCCTAAACTCACTGCGTATGCGTTTTGCCCTCTCCCTCCTGCTCTGCCCGCTGCTGACACTGGCGCAGCCTCCCAAACCCAGCTTCACAACGCAGGTAGTCGATGATAAAATCAGCATTGGCTACGGCCTGGCCATCGGCGACGTTGACGGCGACAAACGGCCCGACATTCTGCTGGCCGATCAGAAACAGATTGTCTGGTACAGAAACCCCGCTGATAAAACATCGCCCTGGCAGCGGTACGTTATAGCCGAAAACCTGACCCCGCAGGATAACGTCTGCATTGCCGCCCGCGACCTGGACGGCGACGGGCGTGTAGAGGTAGCGGTGGGCGCGGGCTGGAACCCGGCAGAAACGCGGGACAGCACCAAATCGGGCGCGGTATTCTACCTCATGCGCCCCGCCGACCCCACCCAACGCTGGGAGCCGGTACGGTTGCCCCACGAGGTGACGACCCACCGGATGCGCTGGGCCAAAACCGGCAGCAGCTATCAACT
>JBBRUB010000632.1:0-3169 GCA_038248175.1 Cytophagales bacterium
CGTACCTGTATAATTGGCCTGTGTTGGCGAGTCAGCAAATCGTATCGGGCCGTTACAGCATAAACGAATAGAACAAACAGTGGGCCAGTTGTCGCAGTACGGGGGCGGCCTGGGCCTGAACAACAGGATGATTCTGGCTAAGCTGGTACCAGAAAGGCGGCAAACAACCGGCACGGGTGTTCATACCGTCGTCAGGGCCGGTTGTTACGTAGCGGGTATCAACGCCCGCAATGGCCACCCGGATAAAGCACATTGGGCAGGGTTCGGCGGAGGTGTAGAGCCGGAGTTGCTCGGTATAAATGGTGGTGCCTCCGCCCGTAAAGTTGCCTTTCGACTGGTATTTTTTAAACAGAGGCAGCGTCTCAAAGTCGGTAAGCAGCGCCATTTCGCCGTGCAGGTCAGAGCGGCCCTGCTGGAGTTGTCGGTTATACGCACCGTGCAAAACGCGCCCCCGGGCATCGACCAGTACCGCCCCGATTCCGTAACCACCAGATAGAACACCCTTCAGCGCATAGTCAACGGCAACTTTGGCAAAACGATCTTCGGCGTAGTCAGCCTGGGGCTGATAGCGAGCGAGGTAGGTCTTTATTTTCTTGAGCAGTACGGGCTTGCTGTCGGTAAGGGCAATACCACAGGGCAGGGCAACCAGTTCGCGCATGAGATCGGCACGGCTGGCCGGGGTTGCATTTTCAATGCGGGTGGTATCGGTCTGGGCGAAGCCGTTCAGGTGAACAACCAATAGCAATAGACAGGAGAGGTAGTGTTTCATAAAGCGAAAATACCGGCTCGGGCCGGTATTTTCGCTTTTTATCTTGGTCCGCGCGAACCGCCACCGCTGCCAGACCGGGCACCGTAACTACGATTGCCACTACTGCCCCGACTGTTAGAGCTGCGCCAACTGTTGTTGTAGCTGCGGGCTCTGGGGTTGATATGCGTCCGGCGTGGCACTACGTACGTTCGGTTTCGTACAATAACCGGACGTCGGTAATTTCGGTAAGAATTTCGGTAGGAACCGCCATAATAAGGCTGAACACCGTAGTAGCCCGGTCCGTAGCCGTAATTTGGATTTGTGCGAACACCTATATAAGACGGTCCGCAACTGGTCATAACCACCGCAATAAGCAGGGCCGTGAGCCAGGGTAGTGCTTTTATGAGTTTCATGGTCGAGTACGTTTAGCAATGCACTGTATATGTCAGACTATGCACGATGTTGATAGTTTAACCCTGTAACTCCAAAACGACCCGATTCTGACGTATTGCCTGACAGCCAACTACGCCTTCAACCGACTTTTGAGGTAACTGAGCGAGCGTTTGTAGGCGTCTTCGGCGGCTTCTTTGTTATAGACCGGGTTGCTGGGGTTGGCAAAGGCGTGGTTGGCATCGTACATCTTCACCTCTACTTTCTCACCTGCTTTGGCCATATTCTCCTCAAACTCCTTCACCGACTCCGGTGTAATGCCTTTGTCCTGACTGCCAAAAATACCCAGTACATCGGTGTCTAAGGTTTTCAGCTTAGCCACATCCTGCTCGGGCCGACCGTAGTACATCACGCAGCCTTTGGCTTGTTTGCCCGCCAGCATCGCCGACTGTAGCGACAGCATACCGCCAAAGCACCAGCCGATACTGGCAATATCTGCCTTCGGCCCGGCGTAGCTGATGGCTCCCTGCATGATGCTGCCCAGCCGCTCTTTGGTGGCCCCCTGCATGTATTTCATGGCATCGGCCCGGTCGGTGGCTACTTTTCCGTCGTACATGTCCACGGCCAGTACGTTCACATCGTTGAGATCGCCGTAGTATTTCTCAGATTCCTGCTTGATGAAGTTGTTCAGACCCCACCATTCCTGATAGACCAGCAGCCACTTGTCAGAAGGCTTACTGGCTTTCAGTAAAAAACCACTGGCTTTCTGCCCATCGGGCGTGGCAAAGGTGACCATGTCGCCGTCGCCCCGGTACCTGAATAGAAGCGGGTTGGCATGGAGCGCGGCAAAGGCCGGGTCTGCCGCCATCGTCGCCATATCGTTGCTGTGGCAGACGGGAATGCGCGTGGTTTCGGGTTTGGGCGTCAGCAGCGAAAACAGCGAAGTAACCAGAGCAATTCCGGTAAGAATAATGAGTCTCATACAGCAGGGGACTTGTGAATGCAGCAACGTAACGTGATTGGTAAGGGATAGGTTTTCAGGCGGGTAACTTCGTCTTGATAAGCCGGCTAAACGTCAGCGAGAGGTCAAGCAGAATCATCTTGGCGCGGGCGTTGCGTTCGAGGTGATAAGCCGCTTCGTTCAGGTCAGCCACGATGTGTTCGATGTGCGCGGTGGTCAGGACTTTAGCGAAGTTTTTCACGAACGAAAGTTCTTCATCGGGCAGCCGAAGCAACTCACCCGCGCCCTGTTGCCACAGAAACAAATCGCGGTACAGCCGGATACTATACTCGAATAATCCCTTTTGCTTCTCTTTCGGGAATCCGTCGAACTGGTCGGCCTGTTTTACGAGTTTGGTCAGGTCCTGCCTGTAGCAGTTACGCATCCATTCGGCAAACCAGGCGTGTTGCTGACTCATGCCTACTCCTTTTTCGTCCTGACTGCTCAGGCGCAGCGCTTCGGCCAGATTACCGTCGGCGAGGTAAGCAATGCGTCGGGCGGTGGTTTCATCGAGGTTCTGCTGCTGCCGCAGGTGCGTGGCAACTTCTTCGTCGGTGAACGCCCGCACGGCAACCCGCTGCGTTCGGGACAGAATGGTAATGAGGAGTTTATCGGACTGATTGGTCACGAGCAGAAACAGCGTTTGGGCGGGGGGCTCTTCCAGCACCTTGAGCAGCGCATTTGCCGAGGTCACGTTCATCAGCTCGGGTAGCCAGATAATCATGATTTTGTATGCCCCTTCGTACGCTTTCAGTGATAGTTTTTGCAGGATGTTCCGGGCTTCCTCGGCAGAGATGTTCCCCTGTTTATTGTCGCCACCCATCGTTTCGAGCCAGTTGGGCAGGCTGCGGTAGGACCGTTCAAGCAGAAAAGTGCGCCAGAGGGGCAGGTACGTTTCGGAGTTTTTCCCCTTGCCGAGATTCGCCACCGGAAATACGAAATGCAGGTCGGGATACACGAGTTTCTGCATTTTCTGGCAGGACGCACACCGCCCGCACGAATCGTCGGCCTGTTTAGCCTCGCAGTTGACG
>JBBRUB010000633.1:0-3166 GCA_038248175.1 Cytophagales bacterium
GGTGATGGCCAGCGGGTAGCGGCCCCGGTGCGTCATTTCCCACGGGTTTGCGTTGGTTGTTGGGTAGTCGGTAATGTGATCAACGGGTCTGCCGCGTTCCAGCACCAGCGTACGGAGTCCCTTTTGCGTCAGTTCTTTTGCGGCCCAGCCTCCCGATATACCGGAGCCAATCACGATGGCGTCGTAGGTGTTTTGCGCCGTGGCGTCGATGTTGAAGTTCATGCTATATAAACGGATAATCAGCCGAAAATTACCCGACTTTTGTACAGCTAATGCGCTCACCCACTAAATTATGCCGTTTACGACATTTGTTGGGGTTGGCGGTCATTTTCATGCAACTTTGTCGTATCAGCTTTTCTGGCCTTTCTCGTTACAGAATCAATCAATTCAGTTCCTGCCATCAATCAATTCAATATGCTCCTCGTCCGTACTAATCTTCGTTTCATCTGGATACTCTGGCTGACCAGTTTAGCCGCCTGTACCAGTTCTTCTGATCCCACGCCGGTACAAAATCAGTTTCTGGTCAGCAGCACTGAAGTGGCTAAGCTAAGCCGCGATCAGGTGGTGACGCAGCTGGCACCGCTGGCCGCGCAGTTGGGAGGACCCTCGCTTACGGCGTTTGTGCAGAACGGCTGCACTCAATACCGGCTGACGTACAAAACCAAAGGCCCCAACGGAGCCGAGGTAACCGCTTCCGGCGCGGTGCTGGTGCCAACCCAGGCCAACGGTACGCCCAAAGCCGGCTCGTTGTCGGCCATGAGTGTTCAGCACGGCACCATCTTCAACGAAACCGACGCACCGTCTTACTTTGCGCCCAATACCGAATCGACTACGGTGGGGGTGCTGGGGGCCGCGCTCGGGTATTTGGTTGTTTACCCGGACTATATCGGCTACGGAGCCAGCAAAGACGTGCCGCATCCCTATGAAGTACGTACCGTAACGGCCCAGACCTGCTACGATATGCTGAAAGCGGTGCAGGAGTTCGCCAAAGAAAAAAACATCGACTGGACTGAGCGGAAACTGTTTCTGTCGGGCTACTCTCAGGGTGGGGGCGCTACGATGGCGTTGCAGCAAAAAATAGAGTCTGAACCAACTGCGGCCTTTACGCTCAAAGCCGTTAGCTGCGGAGCGGGAGCCTACGACAAACTCAACTTCACGAAGTTCCTGCTCAGCAGTCCCTCGTCGGGCAGCCCAACGTCCAATAGTCAGTATCTGTGGGTCATGACGACCTACAACCGGGTTTACAATTTCAACCGACCTGTCTCTTTTTTCCTGAAAGAACCCTACGCCAGCCGCGTACAGGCACAGGGACCATTGGCCACTATCGACATCAGCTTTAACCAGGCGGCTACCGACGCCTTCAAAAATGGCATCGTGAACGGCACCGACACCGAGTTTATCAACGCGCTGAAAAATAACGACACGTACAATTTTGTGCCGAAAACCCCCACGCTGCTCATCTACGGCACTGCCGACACGCAGGTCTATCCGCTCAACAGCATCAACGCTGCCGATGCGATGAAAAAGGCGGGGGCCACTACCGTGCAGTTGATTCCGCTGGCGGGCCAGACCCACACCAGTGCCATTTCGGGGTACCTGACCCAGACGCTACAGACTTTCCTGACCATTCAATAGGAAACATCGGACCGGCACCTTGCTGGTCCGATACTTGTTACCAGTTTACCGATCCTGATCAAAACCGTAACCCGCCTGAAATCAGCCGGGCAAACACCTGTTATGGAGCCACGTTCTGTCGAAAAAGCAACCGGTGCCATCGCCGATAAATACCGCCTGTCGATTTTGCTCGAACTGTCGGAACGGGGCAGCATGACCAGTACCGACGTACAGGAACTGACCGGCCTGTCGCAGCCGTGCGTGTCGCACCACGTAAAGCAACTGACCGAAAGCGGTCTGGTCAATGCCTCCAAAGAAGGGCGTAACGTACATCTTTCGCTTAACAAGGAAGCACTCCAGAAATTATCGGGCTTTTTATCAACACTCGCCTGATAATTTTTTATCGAAATACATCTAAACTTTTAAATGTTTTTGCTGGTTTATCCGTCAATACAACCATAACATGCACATGGCAAAGAAACTGTTTGAACCTACTCAACTGGGCAATATTACCCTCGCCAATCACATTGTGATGGCTCCTATGACCCGCAACCGGGCCACCGCCGACCATATTCCCACCGACATCATGCCGACGTATTACGCGCAACGCGCAACGGTTGGACTGATTATTACCGAAGGCACGGCCCCCTCGCCCAACGGCGAAGGCTACGCCCGCATTCCGGGTATTCACAGTGCCGAACAGATAGCAGGCTGGCGCAACGTTACGGACGCCGTTCATGCCGAAGGCGGCAAAATCTTTGTGCAGTTGATGCACACGGGCCGTGTTAGCCATGCGTCGCACCTTGCCGAAAACGCCGAAGTCGTGGCTCCATCGGCCATTGCCGCAGAGGGTCAGATTTATACCGATACCGAAGGGATGCAGGACCACCCTACGCCCCGCGCCATGAGTCTGGACGAAGTGAAACAGGCCGTGCAGGAATACGTGAAAGCGTCTCAGAACGCCATAGAAGCCGGTTTCGACGGTGTTGAGTTGCACGCGGCTAACGGCTACCTGATTGAGCAGTTCATTAGCCCCGGTACCAATCAGCGTACCGATGAGTACGGCGGCAGCGTGGAGAACCGTAGCCGGTTTGCGCTGGAAGTAGCCGAGGCAGCGGGTAAGGCCATCGGGTTCGATAAATTAGGTATCCGACTCTCGCCCTACGGTATTTTTAACGACATCAAGCCCTACCCCGAAGCCGACGAAACATACCGCTACCTCGCCGAAAAACTGAACGACCTGGGTCTGGTTTACCTGCATTTAGTTGACCATACGTCGATGGGGGCGCCCATTGTGCCGGAGCAACTTGTCAATGACATTCGGGACCGGTTCACCAAAACCCTGATCCTGAGCGGTGGCTACGACGTGGCCCAGGCCGAAGCAGCCCTCGACAGTGGCATCAATAGTGGCGCAAAAGCAGAACGAAAACTTGCCAAAGAAAAACTTCGAAATCAAATCGCCGATGACATGCGAAACTCTCGAAAAGATGGGGATTTTTCACCTACAGAGTATGCAAAAAAAATGAAAAAGAAGTATAACGATGATGAAGAA
>JBBRUB010000634.1:0-3161 GCA_038248175.1 Cytophagales bacterium
GAAAGCGTGATGTAGGTGGCGGCTCCGCCAATGATTTTGTCGGTCTTGCCGAAGGGCGATTCCAGGGCGTCGAACGCTACGGAACCAACGGTTAGTAAGCTCATTGTTTTTCTTTTTTTCGCCCAATTGCCGGGCAGCGTTTAAACGGCTTTGTTCGGTCGAACAGATACCGGTAGGTAATGTGCGTTTTGACGATGGTCGAGCCGAGCTGACTCACGAACCGGACCATGATCGGGTTAAAATCGCCGACCCAGTTCATCTCCATCGTATCGTACTGGAAGTTGGGTGTTTTTTCGGCTTCGTAGGGCATCCGCAACCCAATGGCCGCTTCCAGCCCTTTGCCCTGATGCGCCGGGGCCACGCCAAACACTACGCCGAACACTTTATGATTTGTTTTGCGGAGCATATGCCACAGGAATTTCAGCTTACCCACCAGATCGAGTTTGCCGTTGACGTGCTTGAAAATCTGGTTCAGTTCGGGCAGCGATACAAAGAAGGCCACAGGCTCGTCGTGGTAGTACGCGAAGTAGATAATCTTCTCGTCGATGACTGGTTTTAGCTTCTGCATGAGCGACTGCGCCTGCTCTGCCGACATTTCTTTGACGCCCGCGTGGTGGCCCCAGGCCGCATTATAGATGTGCCGGAAGGCTTCGGCGGCAGCGGGCAGATCGCGCTTGTTCAGCGTGCGGAAGCTATAATCAGGATTGTCATATATCCGCTGCGCCCGGTCCTTCACCGACTGCGCCATGTTGGTCAGCCCGGCCCAGGTTGCGGGAAGCTCGAACGTGAACTGTTTGAAATAATCTCCAAAGCCGTACTGCTCAAAAAAACCGACGTAGTACGGTTTGGTGTACGGCATGCAGTAGTTCGGTTCGCGGTCGAAGCCTTCTACCAGCAACCCCCACCAGCGGTCGCGGTCGCCGAAGTTAATGGGACCGTCCATTGCTTCCATGCCGCGCTTTTGCAGCCACGTCTTGCCCGCGTCGAAGAGCATAAACGCGGCCTTTTGATCGTCGATGCACTCGAAAAAGCCCAGCCCGCCGGTTGGCTGTTCGTTGTCCAGGTTAGCAATATCATAGTCGATGAAAGCCGCCACGCGCCCGATGGTCTCGCCTGTTGGGTTCAGCAATAAGTACCGGACGCATTCGCCGTGTTCAAAGCGGCTGTTGCGGGCCGGGTCGAACACCTCTTCCACATCGGTATCGAGCGGGCGAATCCAGCACGGGTCGCTTTTGTAGAACCGCACGGGAAACTGGATAAACTCCTTCTGGTAGCGGGCGTTGCTACCCACCTCAACAAGTTGCATTCGATAGATGGGACAAATAAAGCCGCAAAAATAGCGATTAACTCAAATACCTTCTTGCTCCCCGCCCAGCCCACCAATAGACTCGCAAACGTAGGTCGGAATAATACCGGTGGCCAGAATGCGGATTTCGGCTTCGTGGGGACTGGTGTTGCCAGTTAGCACCAGTACCGTATCCAGCCCAAATTTATTGCCGCCAATGATATCGGAGCGGAGCGTATCGCCCACCATCAGGATGTCATTTTTGCTGATGTTCGGCAACCGCTTCTGCACCTGTTCGTAGGCAAACATGAACAACTGCGCATCGGGTTTGCCGAATCGGATAAACTGCTTACCTACAATGGATTCGAGCATATCGGCAATGCCGCCGATGGCGATGGCCAGCCGGTTTTTAGAGACCGGGTAGGTTTGGTCCGTATTAGCCACAATAACCGGAATGTTGCGCCGACGTACCAGATTCATGGCCTTGGTAATGTCGGTATTCCAGTCGAAGCCTTCGTCGTCCAGCAGCACGAGGGCGTTCACTTCGCTGATGTTTTCGAGGGTCAGCTCGCTAATTGACAGCGTGTGCAGATTGGCCGAACGAATGTAGTGGGCCGAGTTTTCGGTGCCGAGATACGCCACCGTTCCCCGGTCAACTTTAAGTTGCAGGTACTCCCGCGCCAGCATCCCCGACGAGATAATCATATCGGCGGTTACGTCGGGCAACCCCGCCTGCTGGTACGATTCGGCCAGTTGTTCGGGGCTGCGGCTGGCATCGTTAGTCAGGATATAGACCGGCTTCTGTTGCTCGCGCAGGCACGCAAACGTGTCGGCTACGCCCGGAATCAGGCCCTTGTAATTCTTGAGAACGCCAAACGCATCGAAGAAAAAAACCTGATACCGGTCGGCAATGGTGGAGAAGGGGGTTGTGGTCATTTTTTAGGGTGGTGTGTAGCCCGGACCTCCCGGTCCGGTATCCGAAGGCTGACACAATAAGTACATATTTAGCCTTACGGCTACCGGACCGGGAGGTCCGGGCTACAATTACAATCCCAATCGCTTTAAAAGCAGGTTGGGATCGAAGGTTTCGATGGATGGAAAATAGAGTTGGTAGGCTTCGCGCTGGAGTTTGGTGGCGTAGGCAGGAGCAAAAAAGTACCGCCCGTACTTGATGACGTAGTTGAGGATGAAAAACCGGTATGCTTCAGGCAAAAACCGGATTTCGCGCTCGGTGAGCGGATAGACTTTATGGTATTCTTCCAGAAACCAGCCGAAACGTTCTTCCATGAGCGGACCAATGACGTAGCTGAACGTCGTGCGATCACCCACATTGGAGCAGACACGGGCGAAAAAGTAGAAATCCATGACGCGGTAGCTGATGCGGAACCAGTCGTAATCCCAGCGCGAGAATAGCCGAAGGTCTTTGGTGACGGAGAAGTTACCGATGTTCCAGTCCACAAAAACGGGCATGGTCTCCACGACCTTCGCCACGAGTTTCTGCCGGTTTTCCTTGAACAGATTACACTGTCGGCGTATTTCCGGCACGTGTAGCCGATGCTCTGTCAAACCCGCTTCGGTATCGAGCAAATCGAGCAGCCCCTGAATATCGGACCGCAGCGTTTTGGCGTACTTGGGTAGTACCGGACTCGCCCGGTTACAGGCCAGATGGAACCTGGCTATCTCAGCTCCCAGACCTCGTATTTCAGCTTCGCTCAGTCGTTTGGGAAGCCGCTGCTTAAACCGGATAGGCTTGTAAAACACCACCCACGCATCGATCAGCGTGTCCTGATGCCGATACATAAATACCTGCCCGTTTTTGGAGAGCGACCGCGCCAGCACGTTCTCAAAGGGATACAGCAGGTTATTGGCCAGGGCC
>JBBRUB010000635.1:0-3157 GCA_038248175.1 Cytophagales bacterium
CGAGGTGAATATCATCCGCAAAGCTGCTAACTACGGCTGGCCCGTCATCTGCTACGGTATCAACTACGACGGTAAACCTATTACGGCCCTGTCAGCTAAAGAAGGCATGGAGCAGCCCGTTACGTACTGGCTTCCGTCCATTGCACCTAGTGGTATGGCCTTTGTGACGGGTAATAAATACCCCGGCTGGAAAAATAACCTGATGGTGGGGTCGCTGCGTTTCCAGTACCTGAACCGCTGCGTGGTGAAGGATAACAAGATCGTAAGTCAGGAAAACGTCCTGAAAAACATCGGACGCCTGCGCAACATCAATATGGGGCCGGATGGCTATCTGTATGTCTCTGTCGAAGATCCCGGCTACATCTTCCGATTAACACCGGTAGCGCAGTAAGCTTTTTACCCCGTCAGCGATACAAAACCCACACGAAGTATTTTGCATTATTGACGGGGTAAAAAGCTGTAGTTTCAATGGTTAAATGATATATAAAATCAGGGATTTCCTGTAAAAATCCCGTAGGGATGCAATTTTTGTGGAATTAGGTATTTAGAAGCTGTTTTGAGTTAATCGCTTTGAAGCTGAATTTGCGTCTTTTGACCGTGTTCTGTGTTACTTTTTTTGTCCGTATCGGACCTCCGAAGCGGCTACGGCTACGGCCTGCAAAAAGCGCCTTGACCACAGCCAAAATTCACTACTTTCAGCCTCAAATTGCTAACTCAAACAGCTTCTAAGAAGCCAGTACCATCTTCGAGAAGGTTAACAAAAGATATACCTTTGCCCAGTATATTATTTCTGCGACTGCTTTCGCATCTGTATGACCCGAATTCTGCTATTTCTGGCTTTGTTTTGTCCGCTTTTTTTCCTGTTTACTTATAATTCCGGGTACGGCTACGACGCCTACGAGTACCTGATCATTGGCCGGACGCTCAGTAAAGGATACGACCTGTATGATTTTATACTGACTAAATCATATCTGCTATATTCATCCACAAACGTATTGTTAAGCTTGCTGGGCGGTTATAATCACGTCAGTATCTCGCTGCTCATAACGTTGCTGGCAGCAGGAACGGTGGTTGCTTCCTGGCTGGTAACCCGTGTGCTGGGCGAGCGAACGGCTCTGCTCTCGGCGGCTCTGACGGCGGTGAGTTGTTTTTTCATGGAAATGAATTTCCTCGAACCCGAAAGCTGGGTCGCCATTTGCGGGCTCAGTGCGTTTGGGGTGGCTACCCGGCAGGCGGGCAAAGAAAACTGGCGGTGGCTGCTGGCGGGTGTGCTGCTTGGTGTGGGTATGTGTTTCAAGAGTGTAGCCGCCTTCTATGTGGTTGGTTTTGGTGCGTATATATTCTTGCTGACACTGGTGGGGCGGCAAACCATTGGGCAGATGCTGACACGGGGGCCGCTGGTACTGGCTGGATTCGCTATACCGCTGTTGCTGTCGGCAGTGTATTTCTGGATGACTGGTCGTCTGATCACTCACCTCGAATGGACGTATATTTATCCGTTCGGTGGTTACCCGTCGCACACGCTGTTTCTGGCTAAATTCTTCGTGAAACTGGGCTGGTTTCTGGCCCTGCTGCTGGCGTCGGTAGCGTTGCTGACTGTGTCGAGATTTCGGGCGGGTTTTGTGCAAACGCCGGCGGTTTGGCTGGCCCTGCTGCTGGCCGTTTTTTCGTGCGTGTCGCTGCTGAAGACACAGGCCAGTCATTATTTCTTTCCGGCGGCTGTCTTCTTCGCCCCTTTCATGGCCTTTATGCTGGATCAGTGGCTGATGGCACAACAACAGCGCACCGGACGGCTAAACCGAAATTTGGTTGTCGGCGGCACCGTAGTCACTGTATTACTGGCCGTGAGCGTGGTGCTGTACCGCCCCGATGCCGCCAAACGATTTGTTACTCTGGCCGATTATTCGGGCGAGGAAGCCACCAGCGCATTTATCCGGCAGCAGGCCGGGCCGGGTGGCAAGGTACTACTGATCGACAATGCCATGCATCTGTATTTTGTGTCGGACCGCGAGCCGAACGTACCGTTTATTCATACCGAGATGCAGACAACCCACTACATCAAATCACACCCCGATACCTACGCCCGTGCGCTGGCTGATACCAGTCTGAAACTGGTGGTCTTTGGCAACCGTAGCAGCGTCATTGATGATAGCACGGCCCTCACTGAACCGACCAATGCCCGGGCTATTGGTCAGTTGCGGCAGGGGTTACAGACGTATTTTCGACGGGTCAATAGCCCTGAATTTCCAATGACTTACTACGTTCGGAAATCACAAACTCAGTAGGCTAACCGTACTACATCATCAGTTGCCCCCTATCTTTGCTGCCATGTTACTCTCCGTGCTGATTCCCGCTTACAACGAAATAAAGTCCATTGATGCTATTATAGCTAAGATTCAGGCGGTTGATATTGCTAAAGAAATCATCATTGTTGACGACGGTTCGACCGACGGAACCCGCGAACGCCTGGCTACCTACGCAACGGTGCCAAACATTCGGGTGATTCATCACGAAAAAAATCAGGGCAAAGGTGCGGCTATCCGCACGGCCATCCGCCATATCCGGGGCAACGTGACCATTGTGCAGGACGCCGACCTCGAATACGAACCCGAAGATTACCTGAAGTTAGTACCCGTCATCACCGACGAAGGCGAAAAAGTGGTCTATGGATCTCGCTTTCTGAACCCCGAAAACCGGCACTCGTACTTCAGCTTTTACCTCGGCGGACAACTCGTAACGCTCCTCACCAACATGCTCTACAGCCAGCGGCTGACCGACGAGCCAACCTGCTACAAGGTGTTTGAGAGTACGTTTTTGCAGTCTATTCCGCTTAACTGTACCGGGTTTGAGTTCTGCCCCGAAGTAACGGCCAAAGTAGCCAAACGGGGCATCCGTATTAAAGAAGTACCCATCCATTACTACCCCCGCTCGGTAGAGGAAGGCAAGAAAATATCGTGGTTCGATGGCATCGAAGCTATCTGGGTGCTGCTGAAATATAGGTTTGTATCATAGGAGTTGTAACGCAGAGGGAAAAAGGAGATTCACAGAGGATTTTCTACGCGTACCTCCTTTTTTCCTCTGCGCATCTCTGCGTCACAACTCTTCTCTTCCCTTCAATACGCTCAGAAACAGCTTTGGCACCGGCGCGTCGAAGCGC
>JBBRUB010000636.1:0-3141 GCA_038248175.1 Cytophagales bacterium
CGACGATGCCGAGGGGTCGATACCTGTCACGGCAAAGCCAAGTCCGGCAAAGGCTTCGGCCAGAATCCCGCCCCCACAGCCTACATCAAGCAGGGTTTTGTTGGGCACGTCGCGCTGCTGTTCGCGCAAAATCCGCTCAAAATACCCTACCCACGCCGGGTTAACGCAGGTTTTGAGCATATGAAACAGCTCATCGTGATTCCACCAGATATCGTGGTCGGCGTCGTAAACGGTATTGTTGGTGACTGTTTGGGTAAGCATGAATGCAGCGTAGGCAGGTTCGTTTCTGCTATGAGAAGGTATCTGCGAAAAATTTTATTTGAGGAATTGCAATGGCAAGGTAACGCAGCCGGTTTGCTTTTTTGGTCGGTGCGGTGCTATTTGGACAACTTATCATCCCTACCAATGGCTGAAGAACTACTTGCTGACGAAAAAACCGAATTCAAACGATCGCTGAGCCTGCTCGATTCCACCCTCATCGTATCTGGCTCCATGATTGGGTCGGGCGTGTTTATTGTGGCCGCTGACATGGCCCGTAACCTCGGCTCGTCGGGCTGGCTGCTCATGTTGTGGGTACTGACGGGTGTTTTGACCGTAGCGGCTGCCCTTAGCTACGGCGAACTGGCCGGTATGATGCCCAAAGCGGGTGGTCAATACATCTACATTCAGCGGGCGTTTGGCTCACTGACGGGTTTTGTCTATGGCTGGACGGTGTTTATGGTCATTCAGACCGGTACCATTGCTGCTGTGGCAGTGGCCTTTACCAAATATACAGCGGTATTTATTCCCGCCCTCGGCCCCGAGAATGTCTTGCTTACGCTTGGGCCGGTGAATGTAACGCTGGGGTCATTGTTTGCCATTGGCAGCCTGGTGTTTCTGACCTGGCTCAACAGCCGGGGCGTCGAGAGCGGCAAAATCATTCAGAATGTGTTCACCTCGGCCAAACTGCTGTCTTTACTGGGGCTGATTGTGGTTGGCATTACGGTTGGGCTGAGCAGTGGCCTATTGTCAGCCAACCTGACCAATGCGTGGGACGCCAGTACAACTACGGCTACGGGCGAGGTGCTGCCGCTGGCAGGCATGGCTCTATTGCTGGCCTTTGGCACGTCAATGATAGGTTCGCTCTTCTCTGCCGATGCCTGGAACAACGTAACGTTCATTGCGGGCGAGATCAAGAACCCGCGCCGGAACATTCCGCTGGCTCTGTTTTTCGGCACGCTCATCGTTACGACCATTTATTTTCTGGCCAATGTCTCGTACCTCTCGCTGCTGCCGTTGCAGGGGTTGCCCACCGCTACCGACGTAATGGGACGCGGCATCCAGTTTGCCCAGGCCGACCGCGTAGCTACGGCGGCTGTCGAAACGCTGTTCGGTAACGTGTCGGTCGCTATAATGGCCGTTTTGATTATGGTCTCTACGTTTGGCTGCAACAACGGGCTGATTCTGGCCGGTGCGAGGCTGTACTATGCGATGGCTAAAGACGGGCTGTTTCTCAAGCAGGCGTCGCACCTGAACAAAAACGCCGTGCCGGGCCGGGCGTTGTGGCTGCAATGCATCTGGGCGTCGGTACTGTGTTTGTCGGGCCGCTACGGCGATCTACTGGACTACTGCACCTTTGCATCGCTGCTGTTTTACATAGTCACCATTGCGGGCCTGTTCCGGCTGCGTCGTACCGAACCCAACACCGAGCGACCATATCGTGCTGTGGGCTATCCATTTGTTCCGGCTCTGTACATTGGCGCGGCTGGCCTGATTTGCGGCATTCTGCTGTACACCAAGACCTTCAATACTGGTATGGGTTTACTTATTGCGGGGCTGGGCATTCCGGTCTATCTCCTGACTAAACGCAGTCAGCGCGGTTGATGAAAACCGGTCAGTAAACTTCACGAATCCAACCATTTGCCTTCCTTCATGGTTTTCGTGTGGGTTCACCACACTACATGACTGGCAAATCTGATTTTCAGGAGAGTGAGACGGCACGGCTGGAAGCGTTCAGCGATGGCGTGTTTTCTATCCTGATTACCCTGCTGACGTTTGAGTTGAAGGTCCCCGACCTCGACGAAGCACATACCAGCCGTCAGCTCCTCTCTGCGCTGCTGGCGCGGTGGCCGGTTTACGTAGCGTTTTTGCTCAGCTTCGCCACGATATTCGTTATCTGGGTCAATCACCACCGCATGTTCAGTGTCATCCGCCGGAGCGATTCGCGATTTATGTATTACAACGGGTTGCTGCTGTTGCTGACGGCCCTGATTCCGTTCACGAACAACATTCTGGCCCTGTACATTCAGACGTCAGCTACCGAACTGGCGGCTGGTATAACAATGCTCGTCTATGGCTCTATTGTGGGTACTTTCTATCTGATGTGGAACCACGCTACTGCTGACTACCAGTTGCTCAAACGCCCGGCGGCTAACGTCCGCATCCGAACGGTAAAAAGCGGCTATATCATCGGGATGATTGCATACGGCGTTGCAACTTTACTGGCAATGGTTATTCCCTCGGTGAGTCTGCTAATTGGCGCGTTCATGGTGGTGTATCTGGCTAAACTAAAATATCATACTCGGTAGGTCATTTAAGTCAGCAGGAAACTACCGTAGTATCACTACCAATTCGTTTGAACTGATGAGCGATGTAAACGGGAAAATTGGCTGGGGACTGGCGTTACTGCATGGGCCACGTTACCTGACGACGGTTGGTCTGCGGGCTGGGCCGGGCCGTCCATGATGAGTCGATGGGGGGCTGAACAATCGTATCGCAGTCTTCGAGTCGCTCCTGTAGATTTTTGATTTGCCCTTCCTGCTGGGTCATGCTGCGCCGAAGGTCAGTAGTTTCGTCGGCTAAGCGTTGATGCCGGTAATAGGCAACGCCAAGCAGCGTAACGATGCCCAGCAACAGCACAACAACAGCAGTCAGTAAAGAATAAACAACATTACGGTTCACGGTAGAAACAAGATACTTATAAGACACTTATTTGTTGAAAAGTCACCCAAAAAAAGAGTCACGCTCCCGGGAGCGTGACTCTTTTTGTAATTTGTTCATCCAGCTTCTTACCGGGCCGCCCCGTAATCCTGACCGGCACTTTCGGGGAAGTTTTTCATGATGCTCGTAACTGTTTCGCGGTACGCCTGATCGCGGTCGCGC
>JBBRUB010000637.1:0-3137 GCA_038248175.1 Cytophagales bacterium
AAAATCACCCGTTTACCCGTTTAACTAATCAGTGAAAAACACCATTCTCAAGAAATTTACCGGAACGGCCCTGCTGGGTGTTCTGCTGTCTATTACGCCCATTGTGTTTACGTCGGTGCTGAGCTACTACGCCATCGTTTACGAAACCACGATTGCGGGGCTGACCGCCGGGCAGTGGGTGCTGGTTACGCTGATTTGCACCATCACTTCAGCCGCCCTTACGCCCCCCACGATGCTGGCGTTGCTGTTTGGGTATTTTCTGGGCTGGGTTGCCATGTTGCCTATTCTGGTGATTAACCTCGGCGGGATTCTGTTCATCAACGGACTCGTTCGCTGGATTGACCGCGACCGGTTTGTGCGATATCTGCGGCAGAACCCCAAAGCGCAGTCGGTGCTGGACAGGATTCTGAACAGGGAGCTTGAGGTTATTTTCTTCACCAAACTCTCACCCATTCTGCCGTTTGGGCTGACCAACCTGCTCTTCGCCCTGTCGGGGGCCAGTCTCTGGAATATTTTGCTGGGTGGTTTTTTGGGGATGCTGCCCCGCACACTGCTCGCCGTCTGGTCGGGCCGCGAAGCCCGCGAAATCAGGGCTTTGCTCAACGATCCTAACCAGAGCCGCTGGGGCGAAATCGTTATCATCGGGCTGATTGTCGTCTCCATCATCGGCCTGTGGCAGGTGGTGCAGCGGGCATTGGCAAAACGCTAAATCTGCGCTGCCACCTGCTCAATCAAATGCGTATGACCCGTTTTCAGCACTGTCAGTTCGTAATGCCGAAGGCGGTTGGTGAGGGGCAAAATATATGGCCCTGGCACAATACGGTCGAACGCGCCGGTAAAGAACCGAACCTGAATAGGGTGGCTGTTGAGCAATGTCGCGATGGCGTGGAGATTGGGCCGGATGAGCCGAAACTGCGTCCAGGTGTCATACACCAACTGCCGTTGTTGGGGCGTAGCCAGCGAGAGTTCGGCGAAGCGCATGGCTGTCCGGTTCAGTAATCCCGCCCGCACCAGTGCGTGACCGACCTGATTTAACACGGACAGATGCCGTAGCGTGTACTGGAATAGCCAGCGGCCAGCCGGGGTTGCAGTGGACAGTCGATACCAGAAACTGCGCGTAATGCCATCGGGCGCAATGAGCCAGAGCTGGTCGATACGGTCGGCAAAGGCGTCGAGCGCAGCCAGCGCAAACCGCCCGCCGAGACTAAACCCCACCAGCGAAAACCGGTTGATGTGCTGCGTCTGTAAAAAGGCGCGGATGAGTTGCTGCCAGTCGGCTTTTGTGAGCATGGGGCCATCGGTCAACTCGCTTTTGCCGTGCAGAAACAGGTCGATGGCATATACCGTAAAGCCGCTATCGGGCTGGCTTTGAAACGGTGTGTAGGCTGTGCTGTCCTGACCGAAGCCGTGAAACGCCAGCATCACCGCCGGACCGCTGCCAAATACCCGAAAGGCCACGCGCCCCCGGTGGCTGTTGAAAAACTGAACGTCGGTTGCGGCTATCATCGGCTCAAAAGTACGCGAATGCAGGATTCTGTTTGAAAACCCCGCCACTTTCCGCAACTTCGCCAGCCACAACCCGCCCGTGACCTTTTGCCCGTTACGGTTGTTTATCAATAAAGAAACCTACCAAACCAACTATGGAAGCCATTCTCGACGAAGTACAGCGCGTGGGCTACGTGAACCAGCCCGTTGACGATACCCTTGATTTAGTTGCCGAAATAAAGCGGCTCAAAAAAGAAAAGAACGCCGTTATTCTGGCTCACTATTACGTGGACGATGCCATTCAGGACCTGGCCGACTACGTGGGTGACAGTCTCGGCCTGAGTCAGCAGGCAGCCGCTACCCCCGCCGATATGATTGTGTTCTGCGGGGTGCATTTCATGGGCGAAACAGCCAAAGTGCTTTCGCCAAACAAAAAAGTTGTTATTCCCGACCTGAACGCGGGCTGCTCCCTCGCCGACTCGGCCCCCGCCGATAAGTTTGCCGCCTTCAAGGCGCAGTATCCCGACCACATCGTGCTGTCGTACATCAACTGCTCTGCCGACATCAAAGCCCTGTCCGACATCATCGTGACGTCGTCCAACGCGCTGAAAATTGTGGACAGTCTGCCGAAAGACCAGAAAATCATCTTCGCGCCCGATGCGAATCTGGGCCGGTACGTAGCCAACAAAACCGGGCGTGACATGGTATTGTGGGAAGGAGCCTGTATTGTGCATATCGACCTGTCGCTGGAGAAATTAAAAGCCCTGCAACTGGAATATCCCGACGCCAAATTTATTGCCCACCCCGAATGTCAGGAACACATCCTGCGCGAAGCTGACTTCATCGGCTCCACAACCGCTCTGCTGAAATACGTAGTCGATAGCCCAGCTGATACGTTTATTGTGGGTACCGAAGCGGGCATTTTGCACAAGATGCGCCTGGCCGCACCCGGCAAAAAACTGATTCCTGCTCCTGCCAACGCCAACAACACCTGCGCCTGTTCGGAGTGTCCGTACATGAAAATGAATACGCTCGAAAAGCTGTACAACTGTATGCTGTACGAACAGCCCGAAATTCTGGTGCCGGAAGCCGTGCGCCTGAAAGCCTACGAATCCGTAGCCCGAATGCTGGAACTATCAAAGTAAACCAATGAAAACCATGCAACAGATCATTTTACAACCTCAGACACCCGACGAACTGCGCCTGGTAAAGTAGTTTGCTAAGGTTATGAAAATCAAAACCGTTGCCATAAAGGAAACGCCCGCTGAGAAGAGAAAGCGCGAGTTTTTGGAAGGGCTGGACCGCAGCGCGCAGGCCGTTCAGGCACATCTGCGCGGTGAAATCAAACTGAAATCAGCCCGTGAACTACTCGATGAACTTTGAAGTCGTTGTTACTGCTGATGCGGTTAGAGAAGTGAAGCAATTATCAAAGCGTCACCGGTCGTTCCGTGCCGATTTTGATAATTGATTACATTGCTCGAAGAAAATCCACAACAGGGCGAACCGCTTGGTAAGTACTGCTTCAAAGTCCGAATGGCAATACGCTCAAAACAAAAGGGTAAAAGTGGCGGTGCCAGAGTCATTACCTGCGTTAAAATCGTAGCCGAAGAAGTATTCATTATCGCCATTTATGACAAAAGCGAACTGGGCGC
>JBBRUB010000638.1:0-3136 GCA_038248175.1 Cytophagales bacterium
CAATGGTTCCGAGTACGGCAGCGGCCCCGCCCATGTCGCTCTTCATCAGGTGCATATTGTTCGACTGTTTTATGGAAACGCCCCCCGTATCGAACGTAACGCCCTTGCCAACCAACCCCACAACGGGCGCATTATCGACGCCCGTAGGCTGGTAATCCATCACAATCAGCACGGGCGGTACGTCGCTGCCGTCCGAGACGCTGAGTAACGCGCCGAGTCCCTGCGCTTCGAGGTCGGCCTTGTGCAACACCGTTACGGAATAGCCGTTTCTCTGCCCCGATTCGGTGGCCCATTCGCCCAGTTGTTCCGGCGTTTTCCGGTTGGCGGGGGCATTCATAAAATCCAGCATTTGCCGGGTGGTATCGGCCAGTATTGACGCCCGTTGCAGCGCGGTTTCGGCGGTTTCTTTCAGACCGGTATCAACGAGCAACGTTACGTGTCCGGCGTCGGTCAGGAGAGCGGGTAATTCTGATTTGTCTGATTTGTAAAGCCCCAGATCATACGTGCCGCCGAGAATGCCGGTTGCTACGGCTTCGATCAGGTCCGTGTCAACACCCCGTAAATCAACGCTGACCTGCGCCGACAGCCGGGCTTTCTGATCGTGAATGAGTTTCCTGAATGCCCGCAACCAGTCCATCGTGAGCGGATTTTTGCCCAGTCCCAGCAGGTATGTTTTATGGCCGTTGGGCTGGTAAATAGGCAGGACTTCGCTTCGTTCGGCTTTGAAATCGCGTTGGAGTGCATCGGCAGACACGTTGAGTGAACTGGCAAGTTGGGTAAGCTGATCGGGCAGCGCGTCGGTTTGCAACAGTGGTACGATGCGGTCGCCGGTGGGGGAGGGGGTGGTTTCGAGAGTGAGGTTCATAAATTGCAATTCAACTGTGTTCGCCGTAGAAGAGCCACTCTATAGCGTGGGGAAACTCGCGGCTCCAGTGTTCTTCGCTGTGGGTACCGTCGGGGAAAACGGAAAGATACACATCAATTGGATGGCTGCTGTACTGCTGCCGTACCAGCGCTTCTTTAAACCGTTCGATATTGGGAATCATGTACTTCGATTCGGCTTCGCCCCCGTAAATGAATATCCGCGTGGGTACGGGTGCGCGAAACCTGATGGCGTCGAAATAAATCTTGGGCGAAATCCAGAGCGAAGGCGAAAACACCATAAGCCGCCCAAACACGTCGGGATGTATGATGCCCCCATACACACTGATGAGACCGCCGAGCGAACTGCCGCCAATACCCGTGTGTTCGGCGTCGGGCAGGGTACGCAGGCGTTGGTCGATGGCGGGTTTGAGCGTGTCGCGGATGAAGCGGAGGTAGTCGCGTCCGCGCCCCCAGCCCGCCCGCGTTTTGCCGATGGTATAGTCCAGAATCCTATCTTCCTCGCCATGATCTACCGTGACCAGAATCACTTCGTGATGCCCCCGACTGGCCAGCAGGGCCATGCGTTCTTCCACGCGCCAGCTTCCGTAGCCCGATCCCTCGCCAAGCAGGTTTTGCCGGTCTTTGAGGTACAGCACCGGGTAGTGTTTATCGGGGTGAAAGCGGTAGTCGTGCGGTAGCAGCACCGTTACGCGCCGGTTAGTATCGAGCTGGGGTAGATAAAACTCCTCATCGACGGTGTTGGGCAGAAATTCGGGATTGAACGGCTGCCCAAACCACCGCCAGTGCGGCACGATGTCGGGTTCGGTATGCGGACTGGAACCCGCACTGCGGTTATGAACGCCCTCGCCGGTCGAGCCAAGTTCTACGTGATCCCAGCCGCCTTTGGTGTATTTATAGGCCAGTGTATCGGGCAGCGGCCAGTTGTCGGGAAAGAGAAACCAGTACTGCCCCGGCCCGTCGGGCTGCATCCTGAACTGCTCGTGGGCGGGATGCCAGTCGTTGAAATTACCCGATACAAAAACGGGCCTATCGTCGTGAACGGGTGTGAATACCGCTAAGCGTAACTGATTCGGCATTTTGTCAAGACACTTTTTTGCCATACATTGTTTCCCATTCCCTACTTCACTATGCAGTCACAATCACAGTCGTCCGGCGGCATGACTCAGTCGCAGGGGCAGTCGCCGGCCAACTTTACGTTTTCGGGCTATGACACCGAGAACTTTTTCGATGAGATGTTCGACGGCGATGAAACCGTGCGGGCCAGTTATGCACCATTCCGGCAGCGGGTTGAGCAACTCACAAAAGACGATCTGATTGGCCGGCAACATGCCGCCGAACGCGCCCTGATGAGCATGGGTATTACGTTTAACGTGTATTCGGAAGGCGAAGGTACCGAACGGATCATGCCCATCGACATCATCCCACGCGTGATCGAATCCGCCGAGTGGGACCGGCTTGAAGAAGGGCTGGTGCAGCGTATCAAAGCGTTGAATATGTTTCTGGACGATGTCTATAACGAACAGAACATTCTGAATGATGGTGTAGTGCCGCGCGATTTGATCGAAACCAGCAAGTCGTTTCTGCCCGCCTGTATGGGCGTAAAGCCGCCAAAGGGCATCTGGTGCCACATTACCGGGACCGATTTGATACGCGGAGCCGACGGGCAGATGATGGTTTTGGAAGACAACCTGCGCTGCCCGTCCGGGGTATCGTACATGCTCGAAAACCGCGAACTGACCAAGCAGACCTTCCCCGAAGTGCTGGCGCAAACCGGCGTGCGGCCCGTGTCAGACTACCCCATGCGGCTGCTACAGATGCTTCAGTTCATTGCCGACCGGCCCAACCCCACGGTGGTAGTGCTGACGCCGGGCATTTACAACTCGGCGTATTTTGAGCACTCCTATCTGGCGCAGCAAATGGGCGTCGAGTTAGTAGAAGCGCGGGATCTGGTGGTGTCGGGCGGTTACGTGAAGATGCGGACGACGAAGGGGTTTCAGATTGTGGATGTCATTTACCGGCGCATCGACGATACGTTCCTCGACCCAAAGGCGTTCAACCCCGATTCTATGATTGGCATACCGGGGATTTTCGAGGTCTATAAAAAAGGCCGCGTGGCCCTGGCCAATGCGCCCGGCACCGGCGTGGCCGACGATAAGGTAATTTACGCCTACGTACCGCGCATCATCCAATACTACCTGAACGAAGAAGCTATCATCCCGAATGTCAAAACGTACATCTGCCGCGAAGAAGA
>JBBRUB010000639.1:0-3134 GCA_038248175.1 Cytophagales bacterium
AACATCGACCCAATAGCGGGCGTTTACGTTAATTCCGAAGGTGTTGTACGGTTTTAGAGAAACGTTGCTTTGAATGCTGAGCATGTATCTGTGCCAGAGTGAGTCCCAAAATTAACCAAAAAATAGCCATCAGAACGGCCCGAAGGTCCCAGTTCGCATTTAGCACGGGAAAGCCGTATTTTTGCCGTGTCAAATCCAAGCGAAATAATGCGGCTTTTCAAAGCAAACTGGTTCATCGGTCTCGTCTGTGTGCTTACCGCCTGTGCCGGAAGCCGGTCGGCTACCTCGGGTGGGTCGTCAACTGATTATAACTCATACAACGAAGATTTATCGGTCGTGCGGCCCGTTTACGCATCTGCTCCAGCAACACCCGCCAGCCGTCCTGAGCCAACGCCAGCGGCACCCGTGCGCAAGCCTGAGCCGGTGCGCCCCACCGGACCCGTAGAAACGCTGACGGTTAACCGGCAGCTCGACGCGGTGCTGGATACGCTGGCTAACAAGAACCGCTCCATTCGCTACGCACCAGGCTACCGCGTTCAGGTCTATGTGGGTACGCAGCGGCAGAAAGTAGAAGAAGCCAAATTACTTATCTACCAGAACTTCCCGGAGTTAAGCCCCTACCTGACGTATTCGCAACCGACGTACAAGCTGAAAGTGGGTGATTTTATGCGTCGGATGGATGCCGATCGGTATTATTCGTCTATCAAGCAGTTAATTCCTTCGGCGCAGCTTCAGCCCGACAAAGTTATTCTGCGCCGGAGCCTGTTGATAAAATAAGCCGACTGGCTACCCGGCATTTCTTACTTTTGTAATTGATTCATTTCCAATAAAGCGGTGGCTGGACGCCTTCGCACACAGCATGAAAAAAGCGTTGATAACCGGTATTACCGGTCAGGATGGAGCCTACTTGGCCGAGTTGTTGCTCAGCAAGGGTTACGAAGTACACGGCATCAAACGCCGGAGTTCGCTGTTCAATACCCAGCGGATTGACCATATGTATGAGGACCCGCACGAGAAAGACGTGCATTTTAAACTCCATTATGGCGACCTATCCGACTCGACCAACATCATCCGAATTATTCAGGAAATTCAGCCCGACGAGATTTATAATCTCGGTGCTATGTCGCACGTGCGGGTAAGTTTCGATGAGCCGGAATACACCGCACAGGTCGATGGCATTGGCACATTGCGGATTCTGGAAGCCGTGCGTCTGCTGGGCCTGACCGAGAAAACCCGCATCTACCAGGCATCAACCTCCGAACTGTACGGCGGTGTACAGGGTCATGCGCAGTCTGAAACCACGCCGTTCTATCCTCGTTCCCCCTACGCCGTGGCTAAACTGTATGGCTACTGGATTACGGTCAACTACCGCGAAGCGTACAATATGTACGCCTGCAATGGTATCTTATTTAACCACGAATCACCACTGCGGGGCGAAACTTTCGTGACCCGTAAGATAACCCGCGCCGTTGCCCGCATCGGACTCGGTATGCAGGATAAGTTCTTCCTCGGCAACATGGACTCCCTGCGCGACTGGGGTCACGCCAAAGATTACGTAGAAGCCATGTACCTGATTTTGCAGCAGGACACGCCCGAAGACTTCGTGATTGCTACCGGCGTAACAACCAGCGTTCGGGATTTCGTACGCATGTCCTTTGCCGAAATCGGTGTTGAACTCGAGTTTGCCGGCCAAGGGGATAAGGAAGTGGCTAAGGTTATCAGCGCGTCGAACCCGGACTTTCCGCTCGCAATCGGTAAAGAAGTGGTTTGCGTTGACCCGCGCTACTATCGCCCCACCGAAGTTGATCTGCTGCTCGGCGACCCAACCAAAGCGATGACCAAACTGGGCTGGAAACCCAAATATGATTTGCCCGCCCTCGTCAACGATATGATGACCGCCGACATCGAACTGTTCCGGCGCGACAAACTCCTCGCCCAAAGCGGCCATTCGGTCCTGAATTATTACGAGTAGAAGGGGTAAAAAGGAGTAGGGTGTAGCTGACGCGAATAGTTTCTTGCGTCAGCTACACCCTACTCCTTTTTTACCCCCTTATACCTTTTAAACAGGCACCGCGTAGTAGTACATGCGCGAACTGTTGGGGTACATGCCAATCAGCATCAGCCCTTCACCTTCTTTCACACCCGCCATTACGGCCTGTAACTCTTTCATGCTCTTCACCGCGCGGCCATTGGCTTTCACGATGATGAAGCCTTCCTCAATATCGGTTTCGGCCAGTTTGCCATCACGGATTGATTTCACCCGAACACCGCCCGAAACGCCTATATGCTTAGCTTCCTGCGCCGAGAGATCCTCAAAACTGGCCCCCAGGCTGTTGAGCGTAGTAGCCGACGTTGTGGCTTCCGCCTTCTTGATCACTTCGTTACCGCCGTTGCGGTTGCGCAACTGCACCTTCACGTCACGTTCGCTGCCGTCGCGGTTAATCGTTACCACCACGACGTCGCCCGGACGACGGCGGCCAATGATTTCCCGCATCTGCGCGTCAGAGTTAAGGGCCTGACCTTCCATTTTCACAATTATGTCGCCTTGCTTCAGACCGGCAGCTCCGGCGGCTCCGCCTTCTGATACCTTGTCAATGTAAATACCCTGCCCCACGTTGAGGCCTTTTTCTTTGGCGATTTTACTGTTCAGCTCAATGGGGTAGATACCGATGTAGCCGCGCTGTACGGTTCCGTACTTCAGTAGGTCTGCCGATACTTTCTTCACAAGCGAAACCGGTACGGCAAAGCCATAGCCACTATAGTAGCCCGTTGCCGAGGCAATGGCCGAGTTGATACCTACGAGTTCACCCCGCAGGTTCACGAGCGCGCCACCCGAATTGCCGGGGTTGATGGCAGCATCGGTCTGAATAAACGCTTCGATAGGGGTGTCGGCCTTTGGGTCGTCCTGCTGCATGTTGCGGTTCAGGATACCAATACCCCGGCCCTTGGCACTCACAATACCTGCCGTAACGGTCGATTCGAGATCGAGCGGGTAGCCAACGGCCAGCACCCATTCGCCCAGTTTCAGCGCGTCAGAGTCGCCGAGCGTAATGGCGGGAAGGTTGTTAGCCTCTACCTTAATAACGGCGAGGTCGGTTAGTGGATCGGTGCCAACTACCTTGGCTTTGAAACTC
>JBBRUB010000640.1:0-3132 GCA_038248175.1 Cytophagales bacterium
CCGCGACCGCCGGTTCGATTGACCCTGCGTTGTCAGGGTGGTCAGGGCAAGCAGGGCGAAGAGTGTAAGGGCACGAAAAAGCATAGTGTAGATTTGGGGGAACGTTTGTTGTCTTAGAAACGAAATACGTCCTCTGTTTGGGATACCTACTGGCTATCGTTTTTTATTTTTCCCACACCTCTCCGTAAACACAGGTAAAAGTCGATTCTGGCAACATTTAGCCTGCCATCCGTACCGATACTGGCAGAAATGCCGTATTTTCGGCCTTTGACAAACCCCGTTGTTCAAACCCACCTCATTGTATGGCTAAGTTGATTATCGTAGATGACGAGAAGCCCATCCGGGCCGCGCTGCGCGATATTTTAGAATATGAAGGCTACGAAGTAGATGAAGCCAAAGACGGTGAAGAAGGTCTTAACATGATCCTGAATACCGAGTACGACGTAGCGTTGTGCGACATCAGGATGCCCAAACTCAGCGGCCTTGAGGTATTGCAGAAGGCCAGCGAAGCCAGCCGCCCTACTCAGTTTGTGATGATATCGGCCTATGGCAACGTAGAAAATGCCGTAGAAGCTACCAAACAGGGCGCGTTTGATTTCGTAACCAAACCCCCCGATCTGAACCGCCTGCTCGTGACGGTGCGTAATGCCATTGACCGGTTTAAACTCGTTCAGGAAACCAAGACGCTCAAGAAACGTATCTACAAGCTCAATGAGATTGTGGGCGAGTCGGATCCGATCAAGAAAGTAAAAGATACCATTAACCGGGTGGCCGCCACCGAAGCGCGGGTACTCATTACGGGGGCCAACGGATCGGGTAAGGAGATGGTGGCCAAGCAGATTCACGAGAAAGGCAGCCGCGCAAACATGCCGCTCGTAGAAGTAAACTGTGCGGCTATTCCCAGCGAACTGATCGAGAGCGAACTCTTCGGCCACGAAAAAGGCGCATTTACCGGCGCAGTCGCCCGCCGAACCGGTAAGTTCGAGCAGGCCGACAACGGTACACTTTTCTTAGATGAAATTGGCGATATGAGCCTGTCGGCTCAGGCTAAAGTGCTGCGGGCGTTGCAGGAGAATAAGATTACCCGCGTGGGGGGCGACAAAGAAATCAAGGTCAACGTCCGGGTCATTGCGGCTACCAACAAAGACCTGCGTCAGGAAATTGCCAACGGTAACTTCCGCGAAGATTTGTTTCACCGCCTGAGCGTAATTCCCATTCACGTACCGGCCCTGACCGAACGGCGCATGGATATTCCGCTGCTGACCGAGAAATTCCTCAATGACATTGCCACCGAATACGGTACCCCGCCCAAAGAGTTTACACCGAGTGCCATGGCCTACCTCCAGTCACTGTCCTGGAGCGGTAACGTTCGCGAACTGCGCAACGTAATCGAGCGGCTCATTATCATGTGTGGCGATCAGATCACGCAGGACGATGTGCGGCAGTACGCAGCTGCGTAGCTTAAGATCATAGCAATGAAATAGCCCGGACATTTTTGTCTGGGCTATTTCATTTTTTGTCAAATTACGTTGAGCCGATATTTCAGGTACGTCTGGGCCAGCAGGGCAAATTTTTGCGGGTTGGGTACCCGGATGCGCTCGTTCTGAATGGTCGTGGCCGAGAGTTGCCTGATCTTGTTAAACAGCGTCTGGTAGTAGGTATAGGCTAAATAAACGCCCATTCTGGCCCCGCGTGGTAGCTTCGTAATGCCAATATACGCTTCATCGAAATCGCGCTGAATGTCGGCTTCAATCAGCGTCTTGGCGTCAAGTCCGAACTGCGAAAAATCGACGCCGGGGAAATAGGTCCGGCCCCGGTCCACGAAGTCACTTTTGAGGTCGCGCAGGAAATTCACTTTCTGGAAAGCCGCACCCAGCTTACGGGCCGGTTCGCGCAGGCGGTCAAACTCGTCGCAGTTGCCCTCACAAAATACCCGCAGACACATCAGCCCAACCACCTCAGCCGAGCCGTAGATATACTCGCTGTACCCGTCGGCGTCGTAATCCTGATTGTAGAGGTCCATTTCCATGCTGTGCAGAAAAGCCTCGATCAGGGCGTGGTCTATTTTGTACTCCCGAACCACCATCTGAAACGACTGCAATACCGGATTCAGACTGATTCCCTCGTCAATGGCCTGGTACGTATCGTGCTTGAACCGGTCGAGTAAGACCTTTTTGTCGAAGTCATGGAAGGTATCGACAATCTCATCAGCATAACGCACAAAGCCATAAATGGCATATACGGGCATATGAAACCGGCGGTCGAGAGTTTTGATGCCCAGCGTAAAGGACGTACTGTAATGCTCGGTAATCAGCTTACTGCATTCCAGTGCGGTCTTGTTGAACAACGCCATCATAAGAAGAAGGAGGGAGAGGTTAGGCGAACAAATTAAGCAAATTCTTTGGCAACTTCGTCAGCTACCACCAGTCCTGAAATCAGCGAAGGTGGTACGCCCGGCCCCGGAACGGTAAGTTGACCCGTATAGAACAGGTTGTTGATCCGTTTATTCTTGAGCGACGGCTTTAGCAACGCTGTCTGTTTCAGCGTATTAGCCAATCCATAGGCGTTTCCCTTGAAAGCGTTGTAATCGGCTTTGAAATCGCGGTGGGCGTAGCTGCGTTTATACACCACGTGACTGCGGATATCTTCGCCCACGTAGGCCTCGAGCCGATCCATAATCAAATTGTAGTAACGTTCGCGGGTGGCGTCGTCATCGGCGAGGTCGGGGGCAACGGGAATCAGCAGAAAAAGATTTTCGCTGCCTTCAGGAGCCACGCTGGGGTCGGTTTTTGACGGGGCCGATGCGTAAAAAAGCGGTTTGCTGGGCCATTGGGGTGTTTCGTAAATTTCCTGCGCGTGCTGCTTGAAATCTTCATCGAAAAACAGGTTGTGGTGTTGCAGCTTTGGCACGCGTTTGTTCACGCCGAGGTAGAATAGCAACGACGACGGAGCCATGACACGTTTGCTCCAGTATGTATCGTCATAGTTTCGGTCAGCATCGGCCAACAGCGCTGTTTCGACATGGTTATAATCGGCCCCGGCCACGATCACATCGGCCTCAAAAATGCCGTTTGTCGTAATCACCCGTTTCGCCGTACCATTGGCCGTTTCAATCTTCAGTACTGTCTGGTC
>JBBRUB010000641.1:0-3131 GCA_038248175.1 Cytophagales bacterium
TCGGTGATGTCTTTAGCGGTGGCAAGTTCATCTGCGGTGATGTCAGTTTGGGGAACACCGTCGAAAATCACGGCGAATTCGTCGGCTTCGATGGCTTGCAGGGTTTCGAGTGTGGCTTTCCCAAATAAAACCTCCGATGCTTTCACAGCGAATTCGTAGCCTTTCTGCCCGTGAACCCGAACCGTAACATCCTCGGCAATAGCTCGTTGCAGGATTCGCAGGTGCGGGCTGTCGGCGTGTTGACGTTCGAGTTCCTCGATTTGTTCTTTGGTCAGTAACGTAAACACCCGAATCAGACGGATGCAGTCGGCATCGGTTGCATTGAGCCAGAATTGGTAAAACTGGTAAGGCGAGGTCATGGCCGGGTCGAGCCAGACATTGCCACTCTCAGACTTACCAAACTTGGTGCCGTCAGCTTTGGTGATGAGGGGTGTAGTCAACGCAAACGCTTCCCGGTTGCTGTTGCGTTCATTGGGTTCTTCCTGTTCTATTCCACTTTCCTGGCTGGCCCCGGTTTGGCCCGATTCTTTGCGCCGGATGAGTTCGGTGCCGGTTGTGATGTTTCCCCATTGATCGGAGCCGCCCATTTGCAGGCGAACGCCTTTATTTTTGTAGAGCCAGTAAAAATCATAGCCCTGCAACAACTGATACGAAAATTCGGTAAACGAAATCCCAGTTTCGAGCCGCTTTTTCACCGAATCTTTTGCTATCATGTAGTTGACGGTCAAGTGTTTACCAGCTTCCCGCAAAAAATCAAGAAACGAAAACTCCCGGAACCAGTCATAATTATTGACCATCTCGGCGGAGTTTTCGCCACAGTCGAAGTCAAGGAAGCGTTCTAACTGTTTCTGAACGCCTTCCTGATTGGCTCGCAGGGTTTCTTCGGATAGAAAATCGCGCTCGGCACTCTTGCCCGACGGGTCGCCGATCATGCCGGTAGCCCCGCCCACCAGTGCAACTGGTTTATGACCCGCTCGTTGAAAATGCACCAGCAACATCACCGTTGCCAGATTGCCGATGTGCAATGAAGCCGCCGTTGGGTCGAAACCGATATATCCGGCGGTCATTTCTTTACTGAGTTGAGCCTCGGTGCCGGGCATGATGTCGTGGAGCATTCCGCGCCAGCGTAGTTCGTCAATAAAGTTAGTCATTGGTAAATGGGTCATTTCGCTACGCAGTCATTAGCATTTGAGCAGGAATCTACTGACAAATGGCGCGAAGCTAATGACCAACGACGAATTTAGGGCAAGAGCAACGACGAATCGCCATAACTCAGAAAGCGGTACTCATTGGCCAGAGCTTCATTATATATGGTACGCCAATTATCGCCAATGAGAGCCGCGATGAGCAAAATCAGCGTGGAACCAGGCTGGTGAAAGTTGGTTATCAAGCCGTTGCAGAGTTTCATGGTGTATCCAGGCGTAACGTCACGCTGGGAATCCACCGGCACATCAACCACGCCCGGCCTGATATAAATGCCGGTTTGGGCAGTAATGGTATCGGTTTTTGTTCGCTCGAAATGATCCAAAATTGTCCGCAATGCGACTTCGGGCGTAGGCTGTTCAGATTCAGGAAGCCGATACGCGTAATGCTGATCGAGAATAAATGGGTTGGTGTCTCCGCGTAATAATCTCACTCCAAACCAGTACAGGCTTTCCATTGCCCGCATTGATGTGGTGCCAACAGGAATAAGTTTGCCGAGATGCGCCAATAGATTCTCCACGTTTCTTCGGGTATAAACTACCTGCTCGCTGTGCATGATGTGCTGCCGAACGTCGTCAGTTTTAATAGGCTGGAAGGTTCCTGCGCCAACATGCAGAGTCAGAAAATCGTGGCTTATGCCCTGCTGTTGCAGTTTGTCAAACACGGCACTCGTAAAATGCAGCCCGGCTGTGGGCGCGGCAACGGCTCCGTCGAGTTTGGCATACACGGTTTGGTAGGTCGTGCGGTCGGTGTCAGTAGCTTCGCGGTTGAGGTAAGGCGGCAACGGAATCTGCCCCGCCAACCGGATAATCTCGGCAAACGAACGGTTGGCGGGTTGCCACGAAAACCGGATATGCGACTGCTCGTAATCGTGCCAGGAAGCCGTCAGTACCACTTCGCCGAGCATATCGTCGGTAAGGGTCAGGGACAGCACTTCATCGGGTTTCCAACGTTTGCGGTTGCCGACCATACATTGCCATAGAACCGGACTTTCGGCAATCATTGCCTGACCAATGGGTGCCTCGACGGGAACCGGGTTCAGTAAAAACAGTTCGATGGCCGCGCCCGTTGCCCGCACAAACGGCAGCCGCGCCGGGATCACTCTGGTATCGTTAAAAACCAGACATGACTCAGTGGGCAAGAGATCAGCCAGGTTAAAAAACTGACTGTGAACGATTTGGCCGTGCCGATAAACCAGCAGTTTCGATTGGTCACGTTCGGCCAACGGGAACCGGGCGATGCGGCCGTCGGGCAGGTCGTATTGAAATTGATCGAGCAATAGGTCAGGCATCGGCGAAACGGGGTTTTAGCCACAACCGAATTGGCAATGCAACAATTACCGAAATCAGAATCAGCGTGCTCATCGGCAAGAGCCACACATAGCTTTCGGGCGAATTGATGCTCTCAGAACGGTTCAACAACGACAGTACGAATAACCCCAAGGCCAGAATCGTGTTTACGGCGCACATCAGGCCATAAAACCAGTTGGTAAACACGGTGTTGAGTTCGGCGCGGTTTTCGGCCCAAATCGGTTGGTGCGGCACGGTGAGGGTTGCCATTGGCACTTTCGGAAACAACCGGACTACGGCATTGACCAGCACATTCACGATTAAGAAAATAGCTACCACGACGTAAAACAGCGTTTCGCGGTTGACGTATTGCACGGCTTGGCCGATGCTGTTAAACCGCACGGCCACCTCACCGGGGTAAGATACGTGGCTCGAAAAAAGCGACAGCACGAAACCGAGTGTCGAAATAAGCCGCCAGACGCGGATAAAAAACGTTTCTGTTCTCATAATTTTGTGGCAAGTGGCAAGTGGGGGGGGGGGGGGGGGGGGGGGGGTGGGGGACCCCCCAGTTTTTTTTTGGCAAAGCACCAACACCCCCCCCCCCCCAACAAAAAACAACAACAAAAAAAAACCAAAAAA
>JBBRUB010000642.1:0-3130 GCA_038248175.1 Cytophagales bacterium
CCCTGCGTCCTCGTGAAACGGCATCGGTAAAAAAATGGATAGCCAATCCCGACGTATTTTCGTACTGGGAAAAACCCAACGGCGACGTAACGGCCATTCCAAAATCGCTGGAGAAGACATTTATGCTGCTCGACGTGGCGTTGAAAAACAAAGGATTCGGACTGGAGATGGGGCAGTTTAAGGGGCAGGATTTCATTCCGGCTCACACGCTGGCGTTGAGTACAGACATCCATCCTGATTTGCCCGGTATTGAACTTAGTAAAGAAAACGCACTCCGGTATTTCAAGAAAGAAAATCTGGTGTTCGATCATCCCGTAAAAGGCTGGCTGCTTGCCAAGTACAAAGGCGTGAACCTCGGCTGGATGAAGGGCGTGGGAACGCGGGTCAATAACTACCTGCCCAAAGACTGGCGCATCCGAATGGACCTGAAGACCGAGTTTTTCGATTAACTTTCGCACCCGCTTTCTAACACGGAGTTAAGGAGATTTACGCAGAGAACACAAAGTGGTGTGCCATTTTTGATCTTTTTTCTATCCGTTCATGTGTTGAGAAACAACCATATAACCACCTAAATCGTATGAAAAAACTGTTTCTCATCATCGGGCTGCTGTTGGCTGTTGTTGCCGTTGGCTACGTGGCCGGGCCGCGCCCCGAAACGAAATTGCCCACCGGAACCATCCCTGCCGTGACCGCTGACCTGACTAACCTCGACGCCGACGTGGCCCGTTACGAAGCTAATTTCAAACTCAAACCCGATAATGAAGCCCGGATAATGTGGGCCGATAGTGGTAAGAAGCAAAAGACACCGTACAGTTTCGTTTACATTCACGGCTATACCGCGAGTTGGGGCGAAGGCAGTCCGGTCAATACGAACCTGGCCAAGCAATTTGGCAGCAATCTGTATCTGGCCCGTACTGCCGGACACGGCCTCGATTCGCCCGATGCCATGATTGACTTGACGCCTGCCGACTACATTGAGTCGGCAGAACGGGCATTGGCTATCGGCAAGCAACTCGGCGACAAAGTAATTGTGATGGGCACGTCGATGGGCGGTATGCTGACGCTTTATTTGGCGTCGCGCCATCCCGAAATTGCCGGTATTGTGTTGTTCTCGCCCTGTATTGAAGTGGCTGACCCGTCGGCCAAACTCGTGACCGGTCCGTGGGGGCAGCAGATTCTGGATCAGGTCATGCCCGACAAGTATGTACACAATAAGGACATGGCCGAAGACCGTAAGCAGTACTGGTACGAGCAATACCACTCTAACGGCATTATCACGCTGCAAACCATATTGGACGAATACGCTACGCCCGAAACCTTCGGCGAGATAAAGCAGCCTGCTTTTTTAGCGTATTACTACAAAGATGAGAAGCATCAGGACCCAACGGTTTCGGTAGCAGCGATGCTGAAGATGTATGACGATCTGGGAACGTCAAAGGACCTCAAACGCAAGGCCGTTTTCCCCGATGCCGATGCCCACGTAATAACGTCTGACCTGACTACTAAATCCTGGCCCGCTGTTCAGGCCGCCACCGTCACCTTCCTGACCGACGTTTTGAAACTGCCCGTTGCTGCTGCACCCGCGCCGGTTGTAGCCCTCCAAACTGAAAAATAGCGTACTTTTGAGCTTTGTTTGTTGGTCTGAACGTAACGACCGAACAGGCAAACCGACACAAACAACCAAACTACAACGAATGGCTTACGGATTACTGAACGGAAAACGCGGCATCATTTCGGGTGCCCTCAACGACCAGTCGATTGCCTGGAAAATTGCGCTCAAAGCCAAAGAAGAAGGCGCGATCTTTACCCTTACCAACGCGCCTATTGCCATGCGCATGGGTGCCATCCGCGACCTTGCCGAGCAGACCGGTTCTGAAATCATCCCGGCAGATGCCACCTCGACTGATGAACTCGATAACCTCTTTACGAAATCGCAGGAGGTATTGGGCGGGAAAATTGATTTCGTGCTGCATAGTATTGGCATGAGTCCGAATATCCGCAAGGGGCGCGCTTATACCGATTTGAATTACGAGTGGCTAAAACAAACCATCGACATTTCGGCGGTATCGTTTCACAAAATGCTGCAGTCGGCCTACAAACTCGATGCTATCAGCGAGTGGGGTTCGGTTGTTGCGCTGACGTACATGGCCGCACAACGAACGTTTCCGTTCTATACCGATATGGCCGACGCCAAAGCCCTTCTCGAATCCATTGCCCGGTCGTTTGGCTACCGCTACGGTCGGCACCGGCATGTGCGCATCAACACGGTTTCGCAGTCGCCCACGCCTACTACGGCGGGTAGCGGCATTGGTGGTTTCGACCGGTTTTTCGATTTCGCCGAGAAGACCGCGCCCCTTGGCAACGCCACTGCCGACCAATGCGCTGATTACTGCATTACGCTCTTCTCTGATCTGACCAAAATGGTGACGATGCAAAACCTCTTCCACGACGGCGGTTTCAGCATGACCGGCATTTCGGAAGAAGTCATGGAGTTGATTAACAAAGAGTGAAAGAAACAAAGAGTGAAAGAGCGAATGGCTGACGCGGGATTTACGTGCGTCAGCCATTCGCTCTTTCACTCTTTAAGTCAGAAAACCTTCTGCGTCAAATATGTAGCACCGGCGTCCCCGTTGATGCGGATGGTGGCGGTTTTGGTGGGCCAGTCGATGGTAATCAGGCCGTAGTTAATCTTAGACACCATCTCGCCAACGCGGTGCCGGTTGGGTTCCGTGTGCGGGGGCGATACGTGGGTCAGGCTGCTGGTTGTGATGTCGAAGAGGTCGTAGCCCAGACCCGGTACGGTCACTTTTGAGACTTCGGCCATGTGGCGGTCGCCACTAATCAGCAGGGTGTGGGTGGGTTTTGTTTTGGCAAGCAGGTCGAGTAAACGCTTTCGGGCGGTGGGAAAATTGGCCCATTTCTCATAGACGTGTTCTTCAGGTAATACCTGAATGCCGCTGCCAATAATGTGTATGTCGGCGTTGGAGTTTGTTAGTTGCTCTTCCAGCCATTGCCATTGCGCTTCGCCCAACATATCGCCGGTTGGGTCAGGTACGTTGGCTTTTCCGTCTTTTTTAAGCGGATCGCGGAAGTAGCGGCCATCAAGCAAAATCACCTTCACGCGCTTTCC
>JBBRUB010000643.1:0-3125 GCA_038248175.1 Cytophagales bacterium
ATGTTCTGAGAAGCTATGGCCCTATCTTGAGAATATAACTCATTGATTAAAAGAAGATTACTCTACTGAAATCTGGAAGCGACAATTTGAATTGCACCCTACATACATCATCGTATTACCATGGAATGGATGAGAAAGGAGGGATTGAACTACCTTGAATACAACGTTAAACTGCCAGATCGGGAATTTATTGATAAACAGAAATACGAGGTAACAACTACAGTTCTGTTCAGCGAAGTTGATCTCAGTATTCGGGGTAAAGTAGTTGGTAGTTTTACCCGCCTATATTTTGATTGAGAGGATTATCTTGATGAGTGTATTTTTATCTTACCAATCAGCTTGACTTTAGCCTTTTGAAGTATAAGTACTGGCGTTTGCAGGAGGTGTTGGGCTTTTAGGGCGTTTATTTTTGAACGGCGGGTCGAAAAACCAGACATTCAAAAATTCAGAAACCCTGCATTTTCGCCTAAACAAGCCAATTTAGGGCATTCCCAAAAGGCTAAAGTCAAGGTCAGATTCTGAACAGATTTTACCCATAAACATGACCCATCCATAACCCGTACCCTCCCCGCCCTGCTAATGAGCGCGGCCCTGTGTTCGCTGTCTGCTCTGGCGCAGTCGCCCAAACCCGCTACCTCCGCCGAGGTTCGGCTTACCGAGTTCGTTACCCCGCCCTTCCCCGTCGCCCTTGTCGGGATGCGGGCCGGGAGCGGTTCGGTGTACCTGCTCACTCAGATGCCCATTGCGGGCAGGCCCCTGCCCACCGCCGAGACGCCCAAACCACGCGGAGCCGAGTTTCCGTCCTCGGCGGCTTACCTCTGCCGCCAGTCGCTCGATGCCCAGGGCCAGCCTACTGCACCTGCCCGGAGCCTTGTCTTTAGTGCTGCGTCGCCCACCGCCCAGCCCGCCGATTTCGCCGTCTTTGGCACCCGCGCGGCTGATGGCCCCATGCGCCTGCCCCTCGGCGGTACGCCCGCCCAGTTCGCCGACCAGCTTACCGACGTCGATCCCGGCGTGGACTCGCCGGCTACATTGATGGCCCGGCAGGTGTGGCTGCTCAGTGCCTATTCACTCAACTGAGCGGTACTGGATGCGTTCCGGTGATTCATTTGCGTTCAGTTCCCTCATTTTTCGGCTTCTGGGGAAATCAGAATACTCTATAATTGATATAGATTACTGAGGGCACGAACGCCCGACTGTCTGGCGAGCGGAGTTGGAGAAGAGCAAAGAGTCGAAACGAAGCAGTTAATCGAGCAGACCGCCCGCGAAACGTCAGCCGACAATAAACAGCGCTGGGAGGCTCTCAGAACGGCTTTTGTCGATTATCGGAATTTCGAGCAGTACCGGCTGCGCATCCTGAGCGATCTGCTGTCAGGTTTTTATCCGGCTCCTTTTGCCTATCGGTAAGGGACACTGGCCTGATGGATATTATTCTGGCTCGGCCAGTCCAAAAAGAGTGAGGGAGGACCAGATTCGTTGGTCCTCCCTCACTCTTTTGAGTATCGTTGATATGCCCTTCTGTTTGTTCAGCCTTCTTTTTGCGCATGTCGAATCTCTCGCAGATTCTTCATTAACCGCTTCCAGCAGCGACCAACCGTCTTTTTATCTTCTAATCGCTCTGGTTTTACCGCTGGTGCAGCATCTGTCCTGTCCGCTTTCGCTTCGTGGCCTGTATTGCGAACCAGAACCGTCGTTTTGTTCTGGTTTGACTGTCGCACATCCGAATTAGCCGAAGCGGGCTGGGTTTTCATAATAACCTGCCGGATCGACATGGCGTCGGTACGCGAATTCAGCAACAGACAGGCAATCAGCAGGGCAACGGTCAGGATGCCGGTTTGCCAGGGGAGAAGGACTTTTTGCATAGGTAAAGAGGAAATTTTAGTTGGGGCTACGGAGATCAACGAACAGACGCATAAACCAAGTATCACAAATATAACAGAGTTTTGTCGCATTTATGCAATGAAAAGTACATAAAGCTGTGAGCTAATTTTCTGAAAGTTTCTCAGAAACGCATCCTTTTAGGAATCTGTTATCTTTGCAGTATCAACAGGCTTAACAAATACAGTACCAAAAATGAAACAGACCACCTGCCGCGTTTTTCTGCGCAAGGAACCCGAAGGTGTCTATACCGCGATGGTGCCGTCGATACCCAGCTGTGTAACCTGGGGCGAAACGATTGAGGAGGCTATCCAAATGGCTCGGTAAGCTGCCGAAGGCTGACTGGAAGTGTATGCTGAAAGGAACATTTTACTCCATACTTAAACAGGCCGGCATTGACCGGAATGACGTTAAAATTTTATGTTTGAGAATCTCCAGGATAAGTTAGATAAGGCCATCAAGACTCTCAAAGGTCAGGGCCGCATTACTGAAATCAATGTTGCTGCCACCATCAAGGAAGTGCGTCGTGCCCTCACCGATGCCGACGTAAACTACAAAGTGGCCAAGGACATCACCGACCGCATCCGCGAGAAAGCCCTCGACCGTAAGGTGCTGATTTCGGTAGAACCGGGACAGCTGTTCGTCAAAATCGTGCAGGAAGAACTGACCGAACTGATGGGGGGCGAATCGGAATCTATCAACCTTAAAGGCGACCCCGCCGTAATTCTGATTGCGGGCTTGCAGGGGTCCGGTAAAACAACCTTTTCGGGAAAACTGGCCGCGTACCTCAAAAAGCAGGGCCGTAACGTATTGCTCGTGGCCGACGATATTTACCGACCTGCCGCCATCGATCAGCTTAAAGTTCTGGGCGAACAGGTTGGCGTGGAAGTGTATTCAGAGCCGGAGAACAAAGACGCCGTCAGCATTGCGCGGAACGCGATTAGCCACGCCCGTAAAACGAATAAGAAAGTTGTCATTGTCGATACCGCCGGTCGTTTGGCCGTTGACGAGGTAATGATGCAGGAGATTGAAGCTATAAAACGCGCGCTCGATCCTGCCGAAACGCTGTTCGTGGTTGACTCCATGACGGGACAGGACGCGGTGAACACGGCCAAAACCTTCAACGACCGGCTCAACTTCAACGGTGTAGTGCTGACCAAACTCGACGGCGATGCGCGGGGCGGGGCGGCTTTGTCGATCAAGACGGTCGTAAATAAGCCCATCAAGTTCATCAGCACGGGCGAGAA
>JBBRUB010000644.1:0-3112 GCA_038248175.1 Cytophagales bacterium
GTACCGACAGCCGCCCGCGTTTGTCGCCCAGCACGCCCCACAAAATGCCGCCCAGCAGCAGCCCACCCATTTGCCAGTTCAGGATATTGGCCCCAACGATCGAGATTTGCCCGGCACTCAGGCCCAGGTCTTTCAGGCTTGGCACCCGCACAATGCCAAACAGGAGCAGATCATAAATATCGACAAAGTAGCCCAGCGCGGCCACAATAACGGGCAGGCTAAACAGGCCGGCTGAAGCAGCGGGCGGTTTTATGGGAGAAGAGGTAGAAATAGACATGTTGTGTACTTACAAACGATTTATTCGGCAATAATACGAAATGGCCAAAGAAGATTACGAATGACGGACAATACTGGGATGCAGTACAAATGTGTAACTAAAGCTCCGGCGCGTCAACGTGCTGATCACCCGAACCATGACGTAAAGCCCCGTTGCTTTGGAAGGCGAGTTACGACTCCCTACTTTTGACTGCCCGGGAAACTACCGTAACTAATTCCTGTCTGCAATTGATGACGTTTAGTCCTGCCATACTTCTGGTGAAGTATATCAACCGTAAGTACATTCCATCTTCAGTTTATTACGTGTTGGTAGTCCTGGCGTTCGTTCTGCTGGGTTATATAGCGATGACGCTCATGCCCCGTGGCGATGAAGGCGGCCTGTATTTGCCTGCTTTTGAGCAGGCTTTTGCCAAGTGGCCCAGAATCGACTTGAGTCCATACTGGCCGGTGTCTTCGTTCTATCTCTGGATTATCTCATCCATTCAGACGTTGGCAGGTAATCAGCCCACGCTTATACAAACCGGTCGCCTGGTATCTCTTGTTTGCTGGGTTGTGGTCGTGTTGCGTTTACTGGCTACCAGACATCGTACCGGGCTGCTTGTTCTTTTCAATCCGTATGTACTCATCTACGCCATTCGTGCGCATCCGTTTGTTCCCGGTATTCTGCTTTTTTATGGCTTCTGGGTCCTGACCCGACGTAATCGGTGGGTGGGCTGGCTGCTGCTGCCCTGGGCCGTTAATTTTCAGGTCTTTATGGCGGGAGTCGCCGGGCTGTTTGTGCCTGTGTGGCCGCTGCGCCGTCATGAAATACTGCTGGCACTGCTCGCTGGTATACTCGTGGTAACCGGCGTTTTGCTTACGTTCCTGACCTGGGGTGGTGTTTACCCGGAGAACTTCACCAAACACCATTTTTACCGCACGTTTCAGGAACACGGAGAGCCAACGTTCAGCTACATCTGGTCGGTGCTTATGCTGGCCGGTCTTATCTTTTGGGTGGCTGGTTGCCGAACAGTAGCGCAGATGAAACAAAATGGCCGGTATTCGCTGGTAGTACTGGGGGCAACGGCTGTTGGTGGGCTATTTTTGGCTTTATCGACCGATATGGTAGGTATCACCCGCGATGTAATGCTCAGAGTCGGTCAGCCGGGTTGGGTAGGCCTGTACTGCCTGGCGGGGCTGGGCTGGTTGCGGCTGCACCGTTCGCACTACCTGATTTTCTTTGGGCTGCTGGCGTCGGGGCTGACGCTGGTATCGCTGCACTATTTTTACGAACGCCTGTCGGTATTTGCTTTGATTGCGCCCTGCCTGGCCTGGTGTTGCGTGGGCGAGACAGATGAGACTGACAACTGGTCTGTACTACTCGTCTGCGGGCTATGTCTGGCGGGATCAATTGCCTACCAGTTTCATGGTTCATTATAATTCACTCCACCCTAACAGGTACACCCACCCTATGAAGTTATCCGTTATCATCCCGGCTTTTAATGAAGAACGCACCATCAGGGCAATACTTGAACGCCTGCTACGGGTTAAGCTCATTCAGGAAACAACGATGGAGTTATTGATTATCAACGACTGCTCGACCGATAACACCGAGGCCGTAATCAATGAGTTTATACGCTCCCATCCGGCAGCTCCCGTCCGCTACCTGAAACATGATATAAATCGGGGCAAAGGGCGGGCTATCAGAACTGGTATTCAACTGGCTACCGGCGATTATATTGTGGTGCAGGATGCCGATCTGGAATATGACCCCGATGAATTTAACCGGCTGCTTGAGCCTGCTTTACAGGGCTTTGCCGATGTGGTTTACGGCTCGCGGTTTATGGGGGGGAGGCCCCACCGGGTGCTGTTCTTCTGGCACACGATTGGCAATAAAGTGCTTACTTTTTTGAGTAATATGCTCAATAACCTGAACCTGACCGATATGGAAACCTGCTACAAACTTTTCCGGGCCGAAGTGGTCAAAAACATCACGCTGCGGGAAGATCGCTTTGGTTTCGAACCGGAAATAACAGCGAAGGTGGCTCGAATTCCAGGTATCAGAATCTATGAGGTAGGCATTTCGTACTATGGCCGAACCTATGAGGAAGGCAAGAAGATCAACTGGAAAGATGGCTTTCGTGCCATCTATTGCATCTTCCGTTACGGATTGCTGAATTAATCGGTACGAACCTGTTCTGTTGATCCGGTTGGCTCGGGGGCAATTGCCCGGGCAGCGGCTGGCTTTTGCAGCGCGTCATACACGATAGCCGCCGTACCCAGCCACCAGATTTTCAGCCCGACGCGACCGAAAATCAGTGCCTGCTGGATAATGAACAACAGCAAAATGGTAGGCCAGTTGCGCATTGAAATCAACCCATCGAGTAGAAAATACAGGCCAAACAATGCGGTACCAATACCGATAAACAGCCAGTATAGCCCGTAGGGCCGGACCCAGTTGCGCAACACGAGCCGCCCCGCCTGACCAAAGGCCCGAAACGCCCGCTGTTCGTCGTTGCGAAACATCAGGATTTTGGCACAGTCGCCAATGCACAGGACCAGCGTAGCAGATAGCACAAACAGCCCGAAAAACACCGCGCTAACCCAGAACAGGCCGCGCTCGGTCAGTGCGTTGCTCAGCAAGACGCCCGCCAGCAACCCAATTACGAGCCAGATGACAGCTCCGGCCAGCACAAACAGCAGTACCACGCCAAACAATCGCACGTATCGCCCCACATAGGCACTGCAAACGGCAAAAAACTCACCGACACCAACCCGGCGATTACCCGGCGAAAACAACATCAGAATGCCACCTGTAAAGAAAATACTTAGAAAAATATACAGCACGCCCAGCCAC
>JBBRUB010000645.1:0-3112 GCA_038248175.1 Cytophagales bacterium
CTGCGTTCTACGCGCTGATTCTGGAGCCGGTTGTAGGTATCGTACGGAATGGTTTCGGCTGGGCGGAATGGCAACCCAAACTGCGAGGGTGGCAGCGCGGGCAGGGTCGCGCCTTCGCGCACGGGCATACCCGGCTGGGCGGCAGTTGGCGCAAGGCCCGCCGGTTCAGTGATGCCCGGCGTGGATGCGCCCGGCGTGGATGCGCCCGGCGTGGATGCGCCCGGCGTGCTATTGGGCAGTGGATTGCCCGACAGCGACACGCCCGCCCGTACCCGTTCGGTTACGCCAATACGTCCGTCGGGACTGAGCCGAAAATCAGTAGAAACGCCTGTGGGATCGCGCAGAATAAACGGCGAACGGGATGAGCGTTCCGAAAAGCGCGTGGCCCGGCGGTCGGGCCAGTTGATGGTGGGTCGGCGGTCGGCAGAGCGGGCGGCACGAATGCTGTCGGTACGTTCCTGAACGGCCAGTTTAATAGAATCGGTCCGGGCGGCAGCGCGTCGGCGGGCTTCGGCCCGGACGGAGTCTGGGTTGGTTTGCTGCCGTTTATTGGTTCCTCGTCGGGTGGGTGCCGTCGGTTCCTGCGCATAGGCCGAACCGGCACCCATCAGCAGCCATAGCAGCAACAGCAGCCCGCCCGTGAGGGCAGACAAACGTGGGCTGACGGGCAGAAAACGGGGGCAGACAGTACGATCGTGAACAGGAGACAGGTTCACCATTGAAAGACAAAATTGTTCAGAAAGGGTATAATACGGCACGTACCTTTTCTAAACGGCCAAAATCGGGCCAATCGTCTGTGTCTGAAATTTTTTTTGCTGAAGTGCCGTTAGACGCCTTAATCCTGTTCATTCAACCATACAGTGTAAAGAACACACCACCCGAACAGATCAGCGAAGTGGAATACCGTTACAGAAGGGCGTTTCCTGGAGAACTACCACCCCACAGGTTCCAAAATAACACAACGCTTAGCTGTTCAGAAGGCACAGTTAAGCGTTGTGTTATTGGCAGGTATCAACTAACCCTTCACATAGTCACGGGAAGAACATAAACACCAGTACAAGAACTTATTTTGTAGAGCTCAGGTGTCAATTCGTTGAACTTTATGCTTCCAAACTTGACGTAATTTTTCTCGCTGCCTGCATTGGTCATTTCATTTACTATAACGTGCTGTAAGGTTATTTTACCAACAGTTTTTCCCATCCACTCAAGATAAAAATCTTGAACACCCGTCTCAAAATTCACTGACAGGCACTTATTCTCAAGTAGATACCCAGAAAATCGGCCGTTACTTGTCCGCATACAATCTTCTGAGAACGGTTGCCATTTAGGTCGTAGTTCAGGGTCTGTAAGCCTAACCCTTGAATCCTGTGGTATTTGAGTATAAATCTTATTCCCACCGCGGTTGTAAAATATCCTGAGTTCCTTCTGGTTGCCTTCTGTCACCAGTTCTTCTCGTGTGTTTTTGTCAACTAACATAAAGTTATAACTCGGAGGAGGGGAGGATGCGAGCATAGCTTTTTTATCATTTGCACTTATTTCCTCATCTTGTCTTTGGCAAGAGGAAACCAACAGAATCAAACTCATTAAGCTGCTGAAGAATTTCATGGTGAAGTAATTAAGGGTGAATGTTGATAATCGCTTGTTGACCAAGGTTGATGAAGCCATTCCAGTTGCTGTCTTGATAATAGCCGTCGCTGAATTTGAGAAAATGTATATAAATGCTTTTATACATGCACACTGATCTGTCACGAGACCCCGAATGCTGATGAACCGTTGGAAAGGAAAGATAGTATTTCTACCACATCGTGCACAAGTGCTTACGAGACATCTCTCGTTCTCACCAAAGATGTCGCAGGAGCTGTTTGAGACCATTTCAGAAAGTTCGATATCTGCTGGACCGGCAACAACTATCTTGATTGAATGAAGTACCAATTCCTACGACTTGGCAGTAGCTCGTAAAACGGATGTTTTTGGTTACACAACACCAATGAGCGTCTTTTTATGAACAGAAGCAGGGGCAATCCGGTATCGCACCCGCTGATTCGTTGGGTAGTGTGGGCCTGGCAGCGGCTTCGGCGAAGGGACTGGCCGAAGCCGCTCCGGTAGTGAGTGTGTGCAGTAAATGACATCGATTCATGGTCAAATCATTTAGATTTGTTGTGAAAAGCGACCCAGAACCGTTACTGGCTACACCCTGCCTAAACCACCCATTTTTATCATGCGTTTTTGTCTGCTGCTCTGTCTGATGCTGTTAAGCCCATTTATTCTGGCGCAGGACTACACCAACGTAGTACGGCATCGGCCTGTACTCTGGACTCAGCTCGATCTGACGTATCGAACGGCGGGGCGATGGAGTTTCCAGCTTGATAACATCTACCGCCGGCAGGCCGACGACCTCAATGGAAGCGACCTGAACGTGCTGCGTTATCCGCTGTTGCAGGTGTTGCGCCCCTGGGTCACGTACCAGGCCGGTAAACATGTCCGGTGGTCGCTCTCGCCCATCAGTTTGTGGTGGGGCTGGAATCAGTCAGCCCGGTCGCCCCTTACGTTCCAGCGGAGTTTACGGGTCACGCCCCAGTTTGTCTTTACCCAGCCCGTGGGCCGGGGGGAGTTTGTGCTGCGTTTTCGCACCGAGTTCCGGTGGCTGTCGGGCAGCGATACGTTACAACACGTCTTTGATTTTCTGCCCGACCATGGCCCGGTTCTTACCCGGTTCGATACCCGACCCCGGCTCATGCTGCGGTGGGTACAGCCCCTGTCGCGCCGGGTTTCACCTGCCGATACCTGGTTTGTGCAGACCAGCGTCGAGCCGGTTGCCAACCTATCAGTGGCTGGCACCCGGCTCGATCAGTTGCAGGTTTCGGTTGTGTTTGGTCGGCGGGCCAGCGAGCGGTTCCGCTATAGCCTGGGTTATCAGGGCCTGATGGCCATCCGAAAAAACGACGCCACTCACATCCGGGCTATTCAACTCACCCACGCGCTGACGGTTGGCATGGGCATTGGCAACCGGCTCCGCAAACAACCCGGCACCAACCCCGTATCGCAATAGAGGAAGTGAAGAGTGAAGAACGGGCTGACGCCTGTAACTTTTGCGTCGGCCCATTCTTCACTC
>JBBRUB010000646.1:0-3106 GCA_038248175.1 Cytophagales bacterium
GCTCAGGGTTGGGGCCGCGATAAACTGGTTCCAGGCACCATTGGCGGTGATAGTCTGGCGGCTGACGGCCCCGCCGTTGATGGCGTAGTCAATATAACCGCCTGCTTCACCCGATGCGTAGTAAAAGGTGAGGGGATAGTTGCCTGCCGAAGCCACGTTTACGGTAAAGTCCACGTAGCGGCTGGCCCCGTCGAAACCGCCCACATACTGCCCGCCCGAGGCATTGCCGCCCGACTGCACATCTGTACCGGCAGATCGGTTGCCGCTTTCGGCTTCGTAGCAACCGCCGGTGGGTGTTGGTGGGGGGGTAGTGGTTTCCGTATCGTCAACAAGCGCGTAAGGAAAATTTACGGCTTGGGTTAAAATATAGTTTCCTTGCGCGTTGACTAAAATGGCCCGTTTGCGACCCGAACTGTTAGCCGGTACTGACTGACCATAACCAACGGGACTACTCACATCAAACGTCCCGTTGTTATCAGCTACCCACATCACCTGCGTGGCTGGCGGTGCTTCAACAGTGGTGCCGTCTGCCGATATCCGCAACGTTTGGGGTTCTGTACCAACACGGGCAGACGGCACAGGAACGATGCTGTTGTTGGCGACAAGCGAGTTTAAGACGTTAAACCAGGCATCCCCCGCCTGTGCCAAGCCATCGGTAGAACCGGCTACCCCTTTCCGTAAAAAGTGAACCGGCTCCGAGCCATACGGTGGCATTGTACTTGCATCCCTCCTGACTGTAACGCTATTATTCATGTCGGGGCCGGCAAAGACCTGTACTCCGTTAGAAGTCGAGAGCGCGGCATTAGACGGAGCCGAAGAAACCGCCAGTACCTGCCCGTCAGCTACCAAGGTTCTGATTGATGAATTCAACGGCACTCCGCCCACGATTGAGCTTTGCCCGATAACCCAGGGAACCGGCCCAAAATCGGTGCCGCTTTGCCGGGTTTGGGCAATAACTTGTTGTAGTTGATCCCGGTAATCTTCTCTGCTGGTCACCGCTCTCTCTGCCCAACTATCAACATTATTTATTGCTTCAGAGTCAGTTTCGCCCTGTAACCACAGCACTGCCCGAACGCCGTAGGTAGCGGCATACAGCCGAAGAGCAGCCCTCAGTATCCGGTAGGGACTGCCCGCCGGATATTTATTCACGCTACCAGTTGGTTGGCCATCAGGTGCTGTCACGCCATCTTTTGACAAAGACCATGCTTTAATGTGCGTCCCGAACCAGGCTGCGTTGTAAAAAGCGACCGGCACATTGAATTGATCCACTAATTTTTGCCCCAGATATGCCCAGTACCACAATGACGAACCAGTTGGCCCAATGCCTTGTGAAGTGGGCAATGAAGCCGCCGATACAGGCGGGGTCAAATAACCCGCCCTCACGTTCTCAATAGTTTTAGTCGTAAAATCGGTGTAGAAATCGCTGGGAAGGTTTTTTCCTGCCACGGGGCCGATAGGTTGCACCCGCACACCATCGTAGTTTTCCAAAGGCTGGGCAATATTTAAATCATTGGCCGTATTGGGTAAACCCTGTGCATTTGACTGACCCGAAATGATGAACACCTCGCCCACTCCTACATTGATGGGGTCAGATTGAGAAACATATTCTTCCTCTTCAACCCCGTTCGATCTCCGTGCCAACTTAACTGCGAATACTTGCAGCGAATACCAGCCTGAGGGCATACTAAAGCTCCCGGAGAACGTTGATGTCGTTCGATCTTGTGGTAAATTTCTGGTGATAATGGTTCCCGTTGCAAAACCGCTTTTCACATTCAAGGCCGTAAACTGCGCCCGAATCTGCCTACGACCACTTAGGAATTCGCGTGAGTTGAATGTCCCGCCAACCTGAATCGTGCCAACATTACTGTTGTTGCGTTGATAAACAGCCCCACTAATGGGGTAACTGAGGTTCAGCTCTTGCCCCTGGCATACCGTCAGGGCAAAGCAGTAGCTAATGAGTAACAAAATCGCTCTCATACATGAAAGAAGTTAAATGTGAAATTGATTAGTGAAACAAAACGCGATGCGCAATCAGAAGCTATTCACTTATGGACATTCATATTCGTAATCAGTAATACCGATACCATTGCCGTCTCTTTCATAAGGCCAATCCGACTTTAGGTTGAGACCGTAAGAGATTCGTCGTTTTACTCTGCCTTGATTGTCAAATTGATAGAAATATCGAATTCTATATTTTAAACCATTGGTAAAGTATATGCTACCTGTGTTAGAGATAGACTCTTCTGTGGGTAAATCTTGGCTAATTCGACTGTAAAAAGGCGTGGGATTTGGCAGGTTAAAGTGCCGAAGATGGTAACTGTATATTATTGCCGTGGTTCCCCATCCGCCGGAGAGATAATCGTCAACTTTGAGAATATTATTGTCTTTAATTTGCTGGCTGATCAGTCTAAGTACTTCACCATTTTTGATAATTTCTCCCCGGCTTAGGTACCCATCTTTATCAAAATAAGCGGCTGTATAATCACCAGGTCTTTTTTGCGATAGTCCCTCTGAATTCAATAAAAGTGTATCAATGCTTTTATACCTTGTTGCACTCAATGATGCTAACTTGCTACTCTTTACAATGATATAATTAGAAGCATAAGTGTAAATAGTCGAGTCCACATCAATTAATAATTGCTCGCTTAGTTGTTGGGTCAAGCGCTTCTGCTGGTCATAGATGTAAATGGTTTTAGTTACAGTTCTGACCAGAAACGTAGTGTTGTTTACAGTAATCATTTCAGGTTCAACGGGCAGCTTCGGATTTTGAGAAACAGTCTTGTATATAACTCGTATTATTCGACAGCCGGGGGGGGGAGTTGGCACATTGCCGTAGTTTACAGTTGCCATATCTTCTGGAAATGTATAAGTGTAAGACACAACCGCTGTGGGCGTAGTGGTAACAGCAACGGGGGTTGCTGAAACGGGGGGCGTTGTCGTTGAAGTTGGTGGGCTAACCACCACCGGCGGTTTTACCTCCTCCACCTCTTTCTTGCAGCCAATACCCAGGCCCAGCAGGGTTAGCAGGATAAGACTATAAATCATCGTCGTTTTCATAAGCACGTCGTTGCGTTTTGATAAGACAAAGGTGGAGGAGTAAAATCAA
>JBBRUB010000647.1:0-3105 GCA_038248175.1 Cytophagales bacterium
AATGGGGTAACACCCTGCCTTTTGCTCAATTCTGCCAAAACGTGAACGATGCGGGCTACGACGGAGTTGAAATGGCCCTGCCGCCCGACCCGGACGAGTATCAACCGATTCTCGATACCCTGCATGACCATGATCTCGAACTGATTGGTCAGTACTATCAGTCGTTTGAACGCGACTTAAACGAACACGTCCGTAGCTACGAAACGTACCTGCGGCATCTGGCCAATGCCCGGCCCGTTCTGATTAACTGCCAGACGGGGAAAGACTACTTTACGTTCGACCAAAACCGGCACTTATTTGAGCTTGCCGCCCGAATTTCGGTGGAAACGGGTATTAAAATCATTCATGAAACGCACCGGAACAAGGCTCTGTTTGCAGCCCATATCGCGCAGCAATACCTGACTGCGCTTCCTGACCTGCGTATTTGCCTCGACATTTCGCACTGGTGTACGGTGCATGAATCACTGCTCGACGATCAGCCGGAAGCCGTGCAACTGGCCCTCAGTCGTGCCGACCATATTCATAGCCGGGTGGGGTATCCTGAAGGCCCGCAGGTGAACGACCCCCGCGCCCCGGAATGGGAAACAACGCTCAATACCCATCTGGCCTGGTGGGATACGGTAGTCGAAACGCACCGGGCCAACGGTACCCAACTGACCATCATGACAGAGTTTGGCCCGGCCCCATACATGCCGCTACAACCCTATACGCAGGAGCCGCTGGCGAGTCAGTGGGATGTCAACGTGTTTATGATGAACTTGTTGAAAGAGCGGTATGGCTAAGCGAGTTGACATCATTACCCGGCCCGCTGCCTCCGCGCTTCCGGTACTCGACCGGCGAAACCCCCATCTGTTTTTTGAAGAGCCGTGAAAAATAGAACGGGTCATCGATGCCAATTTGGGAGGCTACTTCGTTGATGCGTAACTCACTGAAGTGTAGTAACTGGCAGGCTTTCTGAATCCGCAGGTGGGTAAAATACTCAATGGGTGCGTAGCCAGTCTCCTGCCTGAATTTCCGGCTGAAAAACGAGATCGACAGATGGGCCGACTGGGCAATATTATCCAGCGTAACCGGTTTCGTTAAATTGTCCTGCATGAACAGAATGGCTTTTTCGGTGGGTGTGGCCGTTGTACCAACCCGCGTTTTCGGCTGGAAATTTTCCGGTAGCACAAACGATCCTAAAAAGTACGAAAGCGTCAGATTGGCAAAGAGCAGGTTGGCCGGGCTATACCCGTTCAGAAAGGTCGATACGATCTGGTCGAACAGGCGGATGCGCTCCTCCGAAAACCCGACCCGCAGGGCCTGCGGAGCTGATTCTACGTCGTTTTTGGTCGTTGCAGTCACCGCAGCGCACTGACTCCCGTTCAGGTGAAACCAGTAAATCGTCCACGGATTCTCGGCATCAGCGCCGTAGGAGTGTGGTACATTGGGCGCAATAGTAAACACCGACCCGGCCTGAATGGTCACCCGGCCGTTGGGGACCTGAATCCAGCCCTGCCCGTCGGTGCAGTACAGCAGAATCACCTGCGACATGCCCGTTGGCCGTTGGTAATAGTGGTGCCTGGCCTTCGGGAAAAAACCCATTTGGGTGATGAACAGGTGGCTGATGAGGGGCAGTGTCCGGCATTTCTCAACTACTTCTTTCGGAATCTCGATCATCCTCTCGCCAGTAAACCCCCGGCCTTTTCGGGTATGTCGCTTCGTGGGCATCGGTCAGGTGAATTTTCAGGTAAAGTAAAATAATCTATGCTTATGCCAAAATACTTCATTTTCATTCTTTCGGCAAAACCTAATTTTGTCCGTGTAAAATGCAATCGAAAAGACGCTGGCTGTTTTAGAAATCAATTTTATGAAGACGATCCTGTATCTCTTTCTGCTGACTTGCCTGAGTCTGCCGATGGCGTTGGCGGCTCCGATACAGGAGACTCCTTTTGCCAACTGGACTGCTTCGGAACTGATGCTGAACAATGGCGTGGTGCAGCTAACCATCCAGTTGCCAGCCTCGGCGGGAAATTTCCTGACGAGGCTCTATAAGCCGGTGGCGGGTGATTTTCAGTGTTTTGCCAAAACAAGCCCCGATTTTAAGTTCTCGGTCAATGGCGTTACCTACGCCGGTTCGGATGCCTGGAAACAGGTTGGCATCCAGAAAATTAAGGATGATAAACAGGGCGACGGAGCCGCTGTGACGCTGCAAAGTCAGGACGGGAAAGTAGAACTCACCGTGCGGTTTTTACTGTATCCCGATATGCCGGTCATCCGTAAAAATCTAATCGTCAAAAACCTGACCAACGAAGTTGCCCGGCTCGAATCGGTCGATGTCGGGACGTTTACCGTACCGCCCTACTATGCCCCGACGTTTAGCTGGATTTTCGGCGATTATGGCCGTCGGCGAACCGTTGGGCCGTACAAAGGGACGATGCAGGACGCGCTGGTAATTGTATATAACCCCGACTGGAAGCATGGCATCGTGATTGGCAACGAAGCACCGGGCGTGATGAAACGAACGGCTGCTTTCTGGGAAGGTCCCGAACTCTGCGCCGGACTGACCCACTCAACCGACCGGTTTCCGTTCCGAAAATGGCTCGCCCCCGGCGAATCGTTCGAGACTCCGGCGGTGTTTACGATGGTCTATACTAACCACAAAAATCCTGACGAAATCCTGAATATGGCCGTGCCCGCCTTCGCGCGGAAACACCTCGGCATTCGCCTGTCGGTTCTGGCCGAAAAACTCATCAAAGAACTGGCCGGTGCGCTGCCCATCATGCTCGGCGATCCGCGAAAACTGTCGGAGAGCGACCTGAAAAAATACCGGCGTTATGCCGACTGGCTTCAGGCCATGCAGACGCGCTACGATTTTATGAGCTACCGGCAGGATTTGGCTGGTTTTGGCGAGCCGATGGACGGGATGTGGGATGGATTTCAGCGCATCAACACCGACTCGAAGCGGGGCGGTATTGTGGGGGTGTTCCGGCACGGCAGCCCCGAAACGAAGCGGATGGTAACGGTCAGTCAACTCGAACCGGCCCTTACGTATCGGGTAAAAACAATGGATGGCAAACGCATAACCTCCCTGACCGGGCAGGCCCTGCAAACAACCGGCTTTGC
>JBBRUB010000648.1:0-3085 GCA_038248175.1 Cytophagales bacterium
GTAGCTGGCTTCCCAAGACCCTTGTTCCTAAGCACCAAATTTTCTATACTTTTTAGGACTACATTCCATGAAAGCAAGTTTCAACTATTAAAGTAAGTCATTGCCTATCAGTGAAATAAGACTTTTACTGAGTTTTCAACAGCACGGTATTTCGAAAGCTTCGAAACAAGAATTAGTCATTGAAATGCCCTACAGCAGTCCCTGAAGTGCATCGACAGTTGTGGGTAACCCATTTCGACGGAGAATCTCAAGCACCTCATTAACCGTCTTAGCTGGTTTTCTTAGGTTGCCAACCTGACTTTTAAAGGCAAGCAATACCTCATCTGGATGAGTAGCCAAAAACGAGTTTATAAACTGATCAGGATGCTGAACTTCGATGTCAAATAGGCCCACAATGGTCGGAGGAAAATCCTTCAGGTTGGCCGTTACCAACACATCAGCCTGGCCACGAATTGCTGCGGCAAGAACATGCCGGTCGTCGGCGTCTGGCAAAGTAAGGGAAGCAATCAGCGGCTCGAAATTGCGGATCGTTGCATCGGGGAAAGCCCGGTTCATGGCATCCGTTGTCTTTTGGAGTTGGGCTACCAGTAAGTCAGGGCGATTGAGCAGGAGGCTACGCGTCCATTCCTCTTGAATCTTGTCCGTCCACTTGGGCCGATACAGCCCTCTGTCAGCAATATGAAGCAGCAGGTCCCGAAGCGGAGCAGGATAGAGAATACAGGCATCAAGCAAGGCAACCGGGCTGGTCGAATATATCATTCGTAGCCCAGGTTGAGATCCTGAGCCTGCTCAGCCAGGAACTGTAATTGCTCGTGCCGGATTTGTTCTTGTCGCTCTTTATAAATCAACAAGTCCTCCAGCAAAACCCTTCGGTGGCTACCGACTTTCTTGAACGGGATAGTGCCCTTTTCCAGTAGCTTAACAAGGTGTGGGCGGGATACGCCAAGCAGATCCGCAGCTTGTTGCGTACTAATCTCTGAGTCGGAGGGAATCAGTGACACGGCTTTTCCCTGCGCCATACTCGAGAGAATAACTGCCAGTAGATGCAGGGCTTTAGTAGGAATAACGACTGAAGCGAAACCTTGTGCAGCCATGCCCGGCTGTAGTTGAATGCTGACCTCTTCTGATCTTTTTCGTTTCAGGGCTTCACCCACAAGGGCAAGAGATTCACGGGCTATCTGCTGGTCGTGCAGGGAAGGTCGTTCAGTAACTGCTTCCATATTGGGTAAGACAATTAGACTTTGTAGGTGATAAACGAAATAAACGAAACAAAGTTTCTTGGCTGCTCAGGTTAATGGACTTTTACCTACCTTTCTTGGGTAACCTTCATCGCCGTGATGCCCGTAGCCCTTTTCGTTCGCGTGTCCACCAAAGAGCAGGATTAGCCGGCCCGGCCCCCGGCGGCAGGTGTCCGATCTGACGGCTCATGCCGAACGGCAAGGCTATGAAATTGTCCGTATTATTCATGAAACGGTGGGACGGCCGGTGCCGTAGTGCGACCAAGCGTAGTAACGTGGACCGACTCGAACTCGACAATTTGCTGGATTTATGCCGCAGTAGAACTATCCGCAAGGTGCTGGTGACCGGGTTCTCCCGGCTGGGACGGCGACGTAGCGAAACCCCGGCCCTGATGCCGGGCCGCCGTCGTGGAAGCTATCACACAGGCGGGTGTATCCATTTACGCTCACAACTTAGGTGGTCCGCCACTGCGGTTGGAGACACTCCTGGCCAATGGGAAGCGGAACCCGGTGGCCAGCATTGTCATTGAGCCGGGTGGGCGGTGCCGTATGATTGAGCCGGGTGGCCGGAGCCATCGACGCGATGGAAACTGAACGTCTTTCCGAACGCATTCTGTCAGGTCTGGATCAGGCCCGTCGTAACGGTACACGGCTTGGCAGGCCCCCCGGCACCAAAAAAGCAAAAGAAGAACTCGTGGCTGCTTATCCGGGCGTAGTCAAAGACCTCAAGAATGGATTAAGCATTCGTCAGACAGCCGTGATCCGCAAGGTCTCCACGGACACGGTTCAACGGGTAAAAAGGGCGATGCCCAAAGCCCAAACCGATGTCAATGCCGACACATCTGAATGATGCCATGCAATCTTAGTAGTCATTCAAGTGTGCTGAAGAAAAGAGGTTTACAAAAGACTGATTTGCGACAGAATGTTTGTTTTGAGATCAGATAGCCTATTTTTAAGAGTAGTCTAAAAAAAGTAGAGTGTCCTGCTACAATCACTTGTTTATATAGATACAACACCAATGAATACAACCAGTTGGAAGACCAATGGACTGTTATATTTTACCACCAAAAAGTTAGACAATTCCCCTAAACTTAGCTGATTGCCACTTTTATGAGTAAAACGGGGGAGTTTTACCTTATTTTTGTGGCGCGTCTAACCGACCGGAATGAAAAAAAAACGTATCCATAACCCGTTGTGGCACCGGCTCTTTTGCCTGTTGATGGCCTTCTACGTCATTAATATCAGCATCGACGCGCCCGATGGCTATGTGAAACCCAACAGCAACGGTGAGTATCGCGAGGATCTGTCCGTCAACGAAATCGAGAGTTTCGGTGAACTGGTTCTGGAAGAATGCTTTAACCTGCATGACGCAGTTCCCGAACACGACGAACCGGACGAAGAAGAAGATCAACTGACTACAATCTTCATGGACTGGTCTATCCCCGGTCCAACCGTCCTCAGCCGGTTTGCTCAGGTGGTTGGCTTCCTGCCCCCAACGCCCATGCTCTACACCGGTCTGATCTACCGGTCTACGCTGGCTGAAATCAGCACTCCTCCCCCCCAAAGCGCGTAAGTCCGTAGCGACACGCTATGGCGGCTGACCGTTTCGTCGGAACGCCGACCGGTCGACTGCCGGGTGACCTGCATCCAGACGTACCCGTCTGGCGATCAGGCACGTACCTGTATTTTCCAATTCATCTCATTTAGTACTTCTCGTTACCAACATGCCTGTTCCAAGAGCGACCCGGTTTTGCCGGGTCCGATTGACCACGCTTGTACAGTAGGTGGGTGTGTACGTAGCCGTGTTAACGGCCAGCTCAACCGAACCCAAACAGGAACGCGCAAAA
>JBBRUB010000649.1:0-3080 GCA_038248175.1 Cytophagales bacterium
GGGCGAGCCAATGAGCAACGCCATTATCTGGTCTGATAACCGATCCGAAGCCGAAGCTGCCGACCTCCGCACGACCCATGCCGACCTCGGCAACGCCATTTATCAGCAGACCGGCACCCCCATTCACCCCATGATTCTGTTGTGCAAACTGGCCTGGCTGCGGCAGCACGAGCCGCGTTTGCTGGCGCGGACCGTGCGGTTTGGGTCTATCAAGGAATACTTATGGTACAAGCTGACCGGAAAAATTGAGGTCGATTATTCCATTGCCACCGCCACCGGCCTGTTCGATGCGGCCAACCGACAGTGGAGTGAAATTGCCATCGACTACGCCGGGGTACGCCCTGATCAATTGGCCACGCCCGTACCGACTACCACGCAGCGGCCCCTGCAAAAAAGCCCCGAAACGGCCCGGCTGGGGTTGCCCGAGAACGTATCGCTAGTCATTGGCGCGTCGGATGGGTGTCTGGCCAATTTGGGGGCGGGGGCCATCAAGCGTGGTACCACTACGCTGACCATCGGCACGAGCGGGGCCATCCGCCAGACCGTGCGCAAACCCCTCCGCGACGAACACGGGCGGCTGTTCTGCTACATACTGGACAAGGATCAGTACGTAGTGGGTGGCCCTACCAACAACGGCGGTAATGTGCTGGAGTGGATTAGCGAAAAACTCACGCAGCAGGATGTTGGTACCATTCTCACCGAAGCCGAAGCCATTCCGCCCGGCTCCGATGGGCTGCTGTTTCTGCCGTATTTACAGGGCGAACGCGCTCCACTCTGGAATGCCGACGCGCGGGGGGCTTACCTGCACGTGGCCTGGCGACATACGCAGGCGCATTTTGTGCGGGCCGCGCTGGAGGGGGTTCTGTTCAATTTGATGGCTATAAACGAGTTGCTGATGCGCGAAACTGGCCCCACGCGGGTTATTCATGCCAATGGCGGCTTTGCGCAGTCGGCATTCTGGGTGCAGATGCTGGCCGACATGTCGGGCGTTCCGGTGCGGCTAAACACCAGCAATGAAAGCGGCTCGATGGGCGCGATATTGCTGACGATGAAGGCCATCGGGCTGGTAAAAACGCTGGACGAAGCCGCCAAACTCGTTACCTTCGGCGATACCTACGAGCCAAACCCCAAACGCCACCGCATGTATCAGCAAACGTTCAGGCAGTGGCGGTTGGGCGTGGTAAGGAACACGTAGCGCCCTATGCAAACACTACCGCATACTTCTTTCCCGGCAGTGACCGGACAAAGCCGCGAAACTCCAGACTGAGCAGCAGACTTGCCAGCCGCCCCATCGGAATCTGCGATTGCCAGCTCAACTCGTCGATGTGGAAAGCAGTAGTCTGCCTGAGCAACGCCAGCACCTGACTTTCTTCGTCGGTTACGTCGAGGGGTAGGGCAGGGGCCTGGTTTTTTCGCGTGGGCTGGTCGATGGGGGTATCCCAGTTGAGGGTTTCGATGAGGTCTCTGGGACTGGTGTAAATCTGCGCCTTATTCTCGCGGATGATTTTGTTGCAGCCCGCCGAAAACGTCTGGTTCAGCTGCCCCGGCACGGCAAATACCTCGCGATGGTAGTTGTTGGCGTATTCTGCCGTGATGAGCGCCCCCCCTTTGGCTGCTGCTTCAACCACTACAACGGCATCGCTCAGACCGGCAATAATGCGGTTGCGGGCCGGAAACAGGTGCGCGTCGGGTTTGGTGCCGGGAATACTCTCGCTGAGCAGCCCGCCCTGTGCCAGCATCTCCTGCGCCGTGCGGTGGTGTACGCTGGGGTAAATTACGTCCAGACCACTTGCCATGACACCAATGGTAGGCAGTTTGTGCGTCAGACTGGCGCGGTGGGCGGCAATATCAATACCGTAGGCCAGCCCACTAATCACGCTCACATTGTACGGTACAAGGCTCTCAACAATCTCGTTGGTCACGCGCCGACCATAGTCCGTAGCCTGACGGGTACCCACCAGCCCAATGGTACGGGGTGCATTCAGGTTAGCCGCACCTTGGAAATACAGTAAGGCGGGGGCATCATACAGACTTTTGAGCCGGGCCGGATACGCTTTGTCGGTATAAAAAAGGGCCGTAGCGTTCAACAAATCGAGCCGTTTCAGGACTTGTTCGGCCTGAACCTGAACGTCGGCTTTCAGGATGGCGCGGGCCGTCACTTCGCCAATACCGGGTACTTTGAGCAGTCTGGCCAATGGTGAGCGGAACACGTCGGGAGCGGAGCCGCAGTAGCTGATGAGCTGCCGGATAAGGATGCTGCCTACGCCGGGTACAAGCGTCAGGGCAATTTGCTGGTGGGTATCGAACACGGTAGGTAGTAGAAAACAAAAGTCTGCGCCTTAATCCGGCTTTAACCTTATTGTTCCGGTAACGGTGAGGTCATGTTGGCGTAACAGACTGTACGTACTTTTGTGGAAACAAAAATAGACAACTTCCCAACTCCCCATGCGTACCAACAAACTTTTCCTGACTTCGGCTTCCCTGCTGTCTCTGTTTATGATGGGAGCCTGCAACACCGAAACCAACGACAATCCGGCTACGGTGCAGTCGGAGGTAGTGTTCAAGGATTATTCGGTAAACCCCTCGCTGGTAAAAACCCTGCCCGGTTTCGAAAATCTACAGGTCAACACGCTCATCAGCTCGGATGATGTGTTGCCCGGTTCGCCTAACTTCCTCTTCGGTGCCCAGCCCGACGGAGCCGACCTGCTCAAAGACCCCGCTGGCGATGGTTATGTGCTGATCAACAACCACGAAATTCACCGGGCCGTATCGCGGGTGTATCTCGATAAGACCTTCAAACCAACCAAAGGCGAGTACATTGTCGATGGCGAGGGTGGGCAGTGGCGGTTGTGTTCGGCCACAATGGCAACCCCGGCCATTCACGGCTTCGGTCCCGTTTACCTGACCGCTGGCGAGAGCGGTTCGGAGTCTATGGTACACGCTATTGACCCGCTGGGTGCCGCTGACAAGAAGAACAAGAACCGGGTGTTGCCCGCCCTCGGCAGGCAGAGCATGGAAAACGCCGTGCCACTGCCCAAAGATGCATTCCCCGGCAAAACGGTCATCATTATTGGTGAAGA
>JBBRUB010000650.1:0-3076 GCA_038248175.1 Cytophagales bacterium
ATTCGGGTTCATTTACAGTATGGCCGCTATCTATCGCTGAAAGAGTACCTCGAAAAGCGGAAACATTTGACGTAAGAATCTGTATTACAGCGTGTTAATACGCTTACGTGGCGAATTTACCCCAAATGTGTTAGCTACCCCGGGGTTGGGGCCAATGGTTGACCAAGGGAGGCCAGTTCCTCATCAGACGGCTACAGAATTATTGTGTGCGGGTCGTCCGGCGGGGCAATGAGTTTATGCTACTGCGTTCGCACGGCAGAGTGGCAACAGCGATTTCCCCAATCGGTCCGTCTTGTAAAAGGGCTCCCAGGAAATGCCCGTCTGTCAAGTTTTCAGGGTCGTTGCGGACTGCGTTGGACTGGGGAGTAGGGTTCGTGGCGGACGCTGACCCCAGAAGGTAGCTAGCAGGGATCCCGTCACGTTCATAATAGGACCAAACAGGGCTGGAGCCAGCCCCACCGTGGCCACTTTGCCCATTTGTACGGCCAGCCCCGACGCCAGCCCTCCATTTTGCAAACCTACCTCAAGGGCCACCGTCCGACAGCTCTGCTCGTCCATGCCAAACAGCCGTGCACTCAAGTAACCGAGCGCAAAACCCAGCAGATTATGAATTAACACACATAGAGCCAGCGTCCAGCCAACGGTGAGCAGGCTGTCGCGCCCGGCAGCGGTGATGACCACCACAATCAGGATGATACCCGCCATCGACATCAGCGGCATTACCCGGTTAATGATCGTAGCCGAACGCCGAAAAATCCGGTTCAGGACTAAACCAGCAACGACCGGGATAATGACGATCTGGATAATGTCGAGCATCATGGCCCAGAGCGAAATTTCGACAAACTGACCAGCCAGCAGTTTCATCAAAAAGGGCATCAGGAACGGAGCCAGCAGCGTAGCCAGTGTAGTGATTGTGATTGACAGCGGCAAATTAGCTTTGGCAATGAAACACATGACGTTGCTGGCCAGCCCACTCGGTGAGCAGCCAATCAGCACAACGCCAGCCGCAATTTCGGGCGGAAAATCAAACGTATTCGCCAGGGTATAACCCAGCAGGGGCATAATCAGAAACTGACAGCCAACACCGATAAATACCGCGCGGGGCTGTTTGATGACTCCCTCAAAATCACCCAGCGACATGGTTGTTCCCATACCGAGCATAATGAGCTGTAGCAGCGGTACAATCAACTTTTTGAGCGGAAAGCCATCGATTTCTAAAAACCACTGCGGAAATACCAATGCAACCGCCCCGGCAGCCACAATCAGGGCCGTATAGAGTAAATTCTGATACGAGGAGGGGGATTTTTTTTCGGAATTCATAGAAAAGTAAGGAAGACTTGTAAGTGGTCAGGCAGTAGGGGGAGACACGCCATTGGTTTCAGTTTGCATCCTGCCCGTATTATTATCGAAGCAGGGCCTGTCAGGCTAACCCGGTTGAGTTCACTGACTGACTTCGGCGCGTCAAAAGGTGAATCAGTAATCAGGCCACCAGGTATGTGCAGCCGCAGATAGTGAACAGCACGTTGTAACCACCGGTGAGGTTGTCGGCCGCCTTGTAGATATCGAGTAACGTTCCGACCAACAGCGGAAAAAAATACCGCCAACGGAGCCAGCCATACCCGCGATCCCCACTACCGAACTGACCGTTTGCCGGGAAAACAGGTCGGAGACCAGCGTGAAAATATTGGTAGCCCACGCCTGATGCAGCGCTACGGCTAAGCTAATCAGGCCAACGGCCACCCATACGTCAGTGACGAACTGAATACCCAGCACCGAAATTTCCAATAGGGCAATGCCCAGCAACACCGTTTTTCGGGCCTGTAACACCCGCCAGCCCCAACGGATCAATTGCGATGACAGATACCCACCACCGATGCTGCCCACGGTGGTGGCAAGATAAATCAGCATCAGTTTTAGACTCGGCTTTTTCAGGTCAAGGTTAAAGGTCGAGGAAAAGTATGAGGGCAACCAAAACAGAAAAAACCAATAAATTGGATCGATAAGGCCCTTACCCACGATTAACGCCCAGGTTTTCGGGTAGCGGAAAAGTTGATTCCAGCGAACGACCCGGGCCGATTCAGCCGGGTCTCGACCAGCGGTGATGTAGGCAAGTTCGGCGGCCCCAAGCCGCTTTTGACGGACGGGTACGTCATAAAAAATTAGCCAGACGGCAAGCCAGACGAATCCCAGTGCCCCCGTAATCCAGAAAGCTTCCTGCCAGCCGTAACGGCTCACGATTCCGGGTACGATCAGTAAGGTTGCCACCACGCCAAGGCTGGTTCCCGCGTTAAACAGGCCGGTGGCCAGGGCACGTTCTTTCTCGGGGAACCACTCAGCTACGGTCTTTACGGCCACCGGGTAGTTACCTGCTTCGGTCAGCTCCAGACCGATCCGGGCCAGGCCAAACCCAACTACGCTCCGCGCCAGGGCATGCGCCATACCCGCGATGCTCCAGAGCGCGACGGCAACAGCGTACCCAATGCACGTCCCTACCCGGTCGATGAACCAGCCGAAGACCAGCAGCCCCAGCGCGTAGGCCGCCGTAAAGGCAATCACAATCCGCGAGAAGTCGGTTTCTGTCCAGGCAAATTCAGTCTCCAATATTGGTTTAAGGAGGCCAATCAGTTGCCGGTCGAGGTAGTTGATAGTCGTGGCCAAAAAGAACAAAAATACGACGAACCAGCGGTAGCGGCCCTCTGGCTGTAGCGACGTACCAGCGGTTAGCAATGACGGGGTGGACGTGTACATAGTAAGTTATCCGGTTTAGGAGGGAAAATAGCTATGGGTAAGCCTGAACAAAACGGGTAAAGTGAGTTTGCAGCGCGGTTTCATCCCGGCGGCCAATCAGTGGCTGGTCGAGTAACTGACTGCCCACGCCCACGCCCTCGGCACCGGCCCGCCGAAAGTCGGCCAGGTTGTGCAGCCCGATGCCCCCCGTTGGTAGTAGCTTGATCTGACTCAGGGGAGCTTTCAGGTCCCGAATGTACCCCGGCCCCAGAGCCGCGCCGGGATATACCTTGACCATTGATGCCCCCAGCGACCAGGCGCGGTAGATTTCGGTGGGCGTAAATGCGCC
>JBBRUB010000651.1:0-3053 GCA_038248175.1 Cytophagales bacterium
GGATCAGCTGGGCGTTGCCATCCCATCGGTGCTGGTACCGCTCTCCTACAATATCATACTGCATCCCGATCATTCTCTGTTTGGGCAGATTCGCGTCCTTGCTGAGGAGATTCAACCTATTGATCGTCGGCTTTGGCGGTGGCTCGATTAAGCACTGAGCCGTGCTGCTACAATCACTACTTTTTTTCAACTCATTGAGACCAGCCCCGAACTTGATGGGCGTGATAATTGGGGTAAACGTCACGCACTCACCTTGGGGCTGACAGGACTCATTATAGCTCTTTGTTGCGGTCGGGATGACAGTCTCCCCCGCTTGCACAGGCACATGGTCAATCAGTTTGATAGCCTGCTACAGTCACAGCAACTCACTGATGCTCAGCCTATATCACGCGCTCAACTTCCCCTGCTCCTGGCTAAAGTGAACGGAGTTCTTTTCACTCAACTTCTCTTTGAGTGGCTCGGCATCGTCCTCATTGAAGAGCAGAAACGATGGTTCTCCCTCGACGGAAAAGAACTGCGTGCGGTCCGCCGATGTGGGAACATTCAAAGCGGTCATACCCGGGGGGAGGTAGTGGTCTCAGCCCTGGACCATCAAACCCATCAGGTGGTGGCTCAGACCCATTACGCTGGCACCAAAGAGAGTGAACGCCCGGCGGTGGCTGGACTTATCGAAACCCAGGGCCTGGCTCATCAGAAACTTTCCTTAGATGCGTTGCATCTGATCCCTTCGACGCTGGCCCTAATTCACGGCGGAACGGGTCAGTACGTGGTTGGCCTCAAGCCTAATCAGCCGAAATCGTATCAGTCATGTACCTTGACAGACCTGTTTGGGATCGCTGATTATGAGCGGGTTGATGCCCCTGAAAAGAAGCATGGGCGGGTTGAGCAACGCCATTACCGTTGTTTTAAGCTGAAGTCTTCCCTGGTAGCCGCACGCTGGCAGAAGGCAGGCCTGTGTACGTTACTGTGTGTAGTGGGGAATGGGGGAAAGTCAGGAGTCGTCAGTGAAGAATTGCGTTATTATGTCAGTAATATGGTGGTCAGTAGCAAGGCGCAGGCCGATGAGTTATTCGATGCGATTCGAGGTCATTGCCGGGCCGCCGTTGCGGGGCATCGAAGTGTGTTTGCACTGGTCACTTGATGTGAGTTTCAACGAGGATAAATCCAGGGTTCGTAGGGGTTATAGCGACCAGAATTTATCAGCGGTTCGCAAGATTGCGCTGAACTTGTTACGGGCTGATGAGACGTTGAAAAGAGGCATCAAAACCAAGCGTATGAAAGTGGGCTGGGATAATACTTATCTCAAGGCCATACGACGAGTTTGATTTAAAGCGATTGCCCTGTCCTGTCCGGCTGACTTCTTTTTTAGTTCGTTGTCGGGGTCCTGATTGGGTGAGACCCCGACAACGAACCCAAAAAGAAGATTAAGTGAATTGCATTTCAAAGTTGAATTCAAGAAATAATGAAAACTAATGCCTGTGACCTACTTATAGTTACAAATTTAGCATCATTCACCCGAAAGAGAATAATTTTGTTGCTATGACCACCGGAACACTATTTTACGTCGTTGGCCCGTCCGGGTCGGGTAAAGATTCGCTGCTGGGGTACGCCCGAGAGCAGGTAGCCGATGGGCTACCAGTGCTGTTTGCCCACCGCTACATTACCCGCCCAATGGATGCCGGGGGCGAAAACCACGTTTGCCTGACTGTTGATGAATTTCAGAAACGCCGGGCGTTGGGCTTGTTCGCCTTCGACTGGCAAAGTCACCAGAACCACTACGGCATCGGCATTGAGATTGTATCGTGGCTCAATGCCGGTGCCAGTGTAGTTGTAAACGGCTCACGGGAGTACTTGCCAGTAGCCAGCGAACGCTTTCCGGCGATGCGCGTCGTACTGATTGACGTTAGCCCCGCCGTACTGCGCCAGCGACTCACCGACCGGAGCCGCGAAACGCCCGATGAGATAACCGCCCGCATCGAACGGAACGCCCGGATACAGCCGCTGAACCACCCGAACCTGATTGTGCTGAACAACGACGCTCCGCTTCACGTAAGCGGAGCACGGTTCGTGACGTTGCTAAAAGGCTGATTCAGGACAGGGTTGGGCGTTGCGCATTCGGATAATCGAGAATTGCAGGCTCGACATTATTATTGCATCGCGCGCAATTCTACGTCGTGTTGCAGTAATTCGGCCACAATATCCGTAACGTGCCGGATCGATAGCGGCACGACCGGCTCCTGCGAAATAAAGTACCCGACCCCGGAATTGAGGACCATAAATGTGTCAGCGGGCAGTTCGTACAGGTAAACTGACTCCTGCATCACCCCCGCAAACCAGCCGCTTTCGATGGCCACCACCACAGCCACCCTGTTGCCACCCAACAAGTTCGCTACGTCTTCGGGCTGACTATCGGCATCGGCGCAGAACGTAACGGGGGGCAGTCGCGGGGGAGGAGACAGTTGCAGAGGTGTTCAAGGTCAATGGACCATACCATCAGCCCGTCGAGAGTCGAGGTCGGGTCAGGGGCCGGGCGCGGCTCAAAGCACACAATGGCCGGGTTGTCGCGGATGTGGTAGAGACCGGTCACTATTCATTCTGCATTAGCCAGTGCACCAACCGGGCTTGTCACGCCCGACGTGCTGGCCTGAAACGTATTTATGCCCGCTACCCAAACGCGGCTCACGTGGGCGAAGCTACCTGCGTCGCGAAACGCCACCAAATCGGCTTCTTTGCCCAACTCGATACTACCGATCCTGTCGGCTAAACCCAGCAACCGCGCTGGATTGAGCGACACCAGACTGATGGACTGGCTCGGTGCCATGCCATTTTTCATCAGCAACAGTACTGCCGAGAGCATGGTCGGAAAATGGTAATCCGAACAGAGCATGTCGACCAGGTTTTCCTGAATAGCTTCTACACATGACAGGTTGCCACAGTGCGACCCGCCCCGTAGGTAGTTGGGTGCGCCCATGCAAATGAGCATCCCGCGTTCGCGGGCGCGTTTGGCAGCCGCCATCGTGGTGGGCATTTCGGAGAGTGTGGCCCCAAAAAAC
>JBBRUB010000652.1:0-3053 GCA_038248175.1 Cytophagales bacterium
GCTACCGTCGTTACGGCCACAACGAGTCTGACGAGCCAAAGTTCACGCAGCCCGCCATGTATGGCATCATTGACAAGCGGGCCGGTTTGCGCGAACTTTATAAAGACCTGCTCATTGAACGGGGTGACGTAGATGCTGAACTGGCGCAGCGGATGGACACTGAGTTCAAACAGCAGTTGCAGGACCGGCTCGACAAGGTGAAACAAAAGGCCGAAATCCCCTACAAGCCACTTACGCTCGATCTGGGCTGGGCAGAATTGCGGACCTCAACGCCCGAAGACTTCGACCAGTCGCCCGAGACCGGTGTTTCGCAGGAAATCATTGATACGGTTGGTAATGCCTTAGTGACCATTCCTGACGGATTCAAACCGTTGAAGCAGATTGATAAGTTGCTGAAGGACCGGAAGGCGATGCTGACTGATACAAAGCTGGTGAACTGGGGTACGGCAGAGTTGCTGGCCTATGGTTCATTGCTGCTCGAAGGCCGACCTGTGCGCCTGAGTGGTCAGGACGTACAGCGTGGTACGTTCAGCCACCGGCACGCCGTGCTGCACGACGCCGAAACAAACGAGACGTACTCGTCGCTCGACCATCTTAAAGACGGTCAGCCGAAGTTTCAGGTCTATAATTCATTGCTGTCAGAATACGGGGTGCTGGGCTTTGAGTACGGTTACGCCATGGCCACGCCCAATGCGCTCGTGATCTGGGAAGCGCAATTTGGCGATTTCTCGAACGGGGCGCAGCTCATCATCGACCAGTTCATTGCTGCTGCCGAGTCGAAATGGGGCATTGAAAATGGCGTGGTTATGCTGTTGCCGCACGGCTACGAAGGACAAGGACCGGAACACTCCAACGCCCGGCCCGAACGCTATCTGCAACTCTACGCCGAACACAACATGGTGGTGGCCAACGTCACGACGCCCGCCAACTTCTTCCACCTACTGCGCCGTCAGCTGACCTGGCAGTTCCGCAAGCCGCTGGTCGTAATGTCTCCCAAATCACTGCTGCGGCACCCAAAGTGCATCTCGCCGGTCAATGAACTGACCAAAGGCGCGTTTCAGGAAGTGCTGCCCGACGACTACGCCAAACCGAAAAAGGTGAAGCGCGTGTTACTCTGCACCGGTAAACTCTATTATGATTTGCTGGACAAGCAACAAGCCGACCAGCGCGACGACGTAGCTATTGTCCGACTGGAGCAACTGGCCCCCTTCCCCCAAAAGCAACTCGACGCCGTGCTTAAACCCTACGGTAAAGCCGAGCAGATTTGGGTGCAGGAGGAACCCGATAATATGGGCTATTGGACGTACTTGCTTCGTATTGGCGTGACTCTGCCAATTATCTCCCGCAAAGCAGCTGCATCGCCCGCCACGGGTTTCGCCAAAAAACACGCCCAGGAACAGGCCGAAATTGTTCGCCGGGCATTTGACTAACTCACTGATTTACGACTGACATATTATGGCCGTTGACATGAAAATCCCCTCCGTGGGAGAAAGTATTACTGAAGTAACCGTAGGTACGTGGTACAAAAAGGAAGGCGATACGGTAAAAATGGACGACGTACTCTGCGGACTCGACTCCGACAAAGCCACGTTTGAACTGACTGCCGAAGCCGACGGCGTTCTGCATATTCTGGCCCAGGAAGGCGACGTATTGCCCATTGGTGCCAGTATTTGTAGTATTGGCGATAACGGTGCGGCTCCGGCTAAGTCTGCTTCTGCACCAGAGCCTAAAGCAGCATCAACCACGTCAAAACCCGAGCAGGACCCAACACCCGCGTTACAAGCGGTAGCGGAACCCACTACTGAAGTAGCAGTGGGTGAGACAAGCGTTATTGAGATGAAGGTGCCAGCAGTAGGTGAATCCGTTACGGAAGTGACCATCGCATCGTGGACCAAGAAAGACGGCGATACGGTTGCGCTGGACGAGGTGCTGTGTGAACTCGAATCGGATAAGGCCACGTTTGAATTACCCGCCGAAGCCGCCGGTACACTGCGTATTATGGCGCAGGAAGGCGAAACACTGCCCATCGGCGCATTAATTGCGAAAATTGAAGTTAGTAGTGGCGTAAAAGCCGTTGGTTCTGCTCCGACACAACCCGCTCCGCAGCAAAACGATGCGGCCAGCAACGGCGCTACTAACAATGCGCAGAACGGGCAGAGCAGCTATGCGGCCAATCACCCATCGCCGGCGGCTGCAAAAATTCTGGATGAGAAAGGCATATCGGCCCGGCAGGTGCAGGGTTCAGGCGTGGGCGGACGCATTACGAAAGAAGATGCCGTAAACGCTATGGCTCCAGCTTTGCACGCTTCCGCTCCTGAAGCCAAACCGGCTGCACAGCCTGCCCCGTCGGCTCCGAAACCCGCTGCCCCGGCCCCCGCGCCGGTGATGTCGGGCGAACGGAATCAGCGTCGCGAAAAGATGTCGTCGCTGCGCCGGACCATTGCGCGTCGGTTGGTGGCAGTCAAGAACGAAACGGCCATGCTCACAACCTTCAACGAGGTGGACATGAAGCCAATTATGGACCTGCGCGGCAAATACAAAGACAAGTTCAAGGAAAAGCATGGTGTGGGCCTCGGCTTCATGTCGTTCTTTACGAAAGCCATTTGTTCGGCTTTGCAGGAGTTTCCGGCGATCAATGCCCAAATGGACGGCGACCAGATGATTTTCAACGACTTCTGCGATATTTCCATCGCCGTATCGTCGGAGCGTGGTCTGGTGGTTCCTGTTATTCGGAATGCCGAGCAGATGAGTTTCGCGCAGATCGAGAAGGAAATCGGTCGGCTGGCAGGTCTGGCCCGCGACAACAAGCTGACCATCGAGCAGATGACCGGCGGTACGTTCACCATTACCAACGGTGGCACGTTCGGTTCGATGCTCTCGACACCTATCATCAACGCCCCACAGTCAGCCATTCTCGGGATGCACAACATTGTAGAACGGGCGGTTGTCGTGAACGGCGAAATCGTAGTGCGGCCTATCATGTACGTAGCCCTCAGCTACGACCACCGCATCATTGACGGCAAAGAGTCGGTTAGCTTTCTGGTCCGCGTGAA
>JBBRUB010000653.1:0-3046 GCA_038248175.1 Cytophagales bacterium
CTCTTTGGTGTCGTACTTGCCCTCACCATCCTGAAAAATGGGACGGCCAACCAGTTTGCCGGCAGTAGAGTCAAAGCGGCCTTTGGCATATACTTCGTTGGTGAGGTAGTTGAGCCGGATAAATTCGGCCTTGAGCGAGATGTCGCCGTATTCCACGCTGGCATCGCCAAAAAGCTCAACCGTCTGACCATCAGGGGAGTAAATGGTTGAGTCTCTGGCCTGATATTTGACTGTTGTCTTGAACTGGTCTTCCCGAACGGAATCACTCTGGGCGGTGTCTGCCAGCGATACGTTCAGCGAATCTGTTGCGATGCGGGCCACGCGACGCTGTGGCCGGACGGTATTGGGCGACACCTCGCCCGGCGTAATATTGTTTGGTGTGGACTCGCCGGTATTAATCAGAGACCGGTTGAGCGAGTCGGCAATGGGGCGGTTGACGCGGGGAACGGGATAGGCTTTGGCAGGTGTGGTGGGGGCAGCATTGGGTACACGCTGTATGGGTACGGTGGCGGGTGGAATACCGCTTTTATCGGGCCTGCGCGGTGGTAACTGCCCCTGTGCCAGCGCGGTATAAACACAAATGAAACAGAGCAGAAACAGACTGGCCCGAAGCCATGAAACACGTGCCGTAGAGAGCCACAAAATAAAGTATGTCTTTTTTGGTGCTATCAAAAAAATTACATTTGCCTATAGACCGTTATCTATTGGGTTACACAAAGGTATTCAGGAACAATTATCCCGCTATCGCTTTGAAACGTTTTCTCTCGTTAAAAATTATTAAATCAACCCGTATTCCGACGCGACTGCTTTCCCCCGGAAAAGTAATAACCGGCCTGTTACTGACGGGGCCGCTGCTGGCTTTGGCTGTACTGCCGTCCCCCCAGCCTGACCCCTTTCAGGATACCGTTCGCACCGCCGAAACCAGCGACGCCGGGCAGAGTGTTCCCAATCAGCTCAGAACCGTTGTACTCGATGCAGGTCACGGCGGCAAAGACCCCGGTACGCACGGCAAGTATGCCAAAGAGAAAGACATTAACCTGAAACTGATTTTAAAACTGGGCAAAAAAATAAAGGCCAGATATCCCGGAGTCCGGGTCATCTATACCCGTGCTTCTGACCGCTTTGTGGAACTGGAAGAGCGCGGTTCCATTGCCAACCGCAACCGCGCCGATTTGTTTATTTCCATTCACTGCAACGCCAGTCCGTCTGGCAGTAGCGTACACGGTACCGAAACCTACACGCTGGGGCTGCACCGCACACAGTCGAACCTCGAAACGGCCCGGCGCGAGAACGCAGTTATCATGCAGGAAAAGAACTATCAGCAGACGTACAAAGGCTTTAATCCTAACTCACCCCTGGCCACCATTATGCTGGCCAACTACCAGCACGCGTTTATCAACAGCAGCATTGACTTTGCCCAGAAGATTGAACGCAACTTCCGGCGCGAAGCCGAGCGCAAGAGTAATGGCGTGAAACAGGCGGGCTTCATTGTACTCTGGAAAACCACTATGCCCAGCGTTCTGATCGAAAGCGGCTACCTAACCAACCCCGCCGAAGAAGCTTATTTGTCCTCTGCCGACGGGCAGGATAAGATGACCGACGCTATTCTGGCTGCTTTTGTGCAGTACAAAAACGAGATCGAAGGTGAGTGAGTTGGCCAACTGTTTTGGACCGAATATGGTTATACGTTCGGTTAAGCCGGGTGGAACCGCCACGCCGACTTGTTTCATCCTCACAATCACATGAACGTATCGCGGGAAATTAAAGTAGGACTGCTGGCCGTAGGAGCCTTACTGATGTTATATTTTGGATTCAACTTTTTGAAAGGTTCAGATTTCTTTTCTTCATCGAAAAAATACACGGTAACCTACAGCAGCATCGATGGGTTAACAACCTCTAACCCGGTGCGTATCAATGGCCTGACCGTGGGCCGCGTCAAATCCATCGACATCTTACAGGATCAGGGCAACAAACTTCTGGTTACGCTTGAACTGGAGAAAGATATCCGCGTGACGCAGGGAACGCAGGCTGTGCTGGGCGATGATGGGCTGCTGGGTGGCAAAGTCATTCAGCTGGCTATCAAACCCGGAACCCCGGTTCTCGATGACGGAGGTCAGCTGGTAGCCGCCAAAGAAAAGGGCCTGACTACGCTCGTCCGTGAAAAAACCATCCCCGTTCTTGACAATGTCGATTCACTGACCTACCAGCTCAATAAAATTGTGAAGCAGTTTGACCAGACCGGTATTGTGCTGAACAAAACGCTGACCAGTGCCGATGCCGCGCTCGGCACACTCGACCTGACCATCGCCGAAAATCGCGCCGGACTGCAGGCTACCCTCGCTAATGTAAACCGTCTGTCAGCCTCGCTCATCGAAACCGAAAAAAAACTCAATCCGATTCTGGCCAAAGCCGACTCCTTTGCCGATTCGCTGAAGGGGCTGCAACTGAAACAAACTCTCAACAGTGTCAATAGAACGGTCGGTAATTTGCAGGGTATTCTGGCCAGCATCGAAAAAGGCGAAGGGTCCATCGGCAAACTCAATACCGATGCCTCGTTCTACCGCAACGTCAACGCCACGACCATGAGTCTGGAGCGGCTCCTGCGCGACTTCCGTGAGAACCCGAAACGGTACGTTCATTTCTCGCTCTTTGGCCGCAAAAACAAGAAACTCCCTGGCGAAACGGACACGCTCTTCATTGCCACCCCCGCCGAGCTGATCATTACCACCCCGGCTACCAAAGCAGATTCGGCTCAGTAGCGCAAAGATTATTTGTTCGTGACGGCTACGTTTAACCGGATAATTTCAGAGGAAATCTCTGCAAATTATCCGGTTAAATGGTTTTTGAGTAACGCGTTTTCTCTCCCAATCAGGCCCGTCAGCAACAACCCGTCCCGCTTCGCCGTTGACAACCTACCACCATTCTGACCATAAATTGAGTATGCAAGACCTCCTGACAGCCCTCCAGACCCGCACCGCCAAAACCCAGCTTGGCGGGGGGCAGAAACGCATTGACAGCCAGCACAAAAAAGGAAAACTCACTGCCC
>JBBRUB010000654.1:0-3041 GCA_038248175.1 Cytophagales bacterium
AACTGGGATTTGAGCGCGTTACGGGCTACGTCGGTGGTACGTATGTTGCAGGGCAAGTTTGGAGTATCGCCGGCGCGACTGACCGCCGGTGGTCGTTCGGAGTACGCACCAAAAGATGATAACACAACCTCGGTAGGACGTCAGCAAAACCGCCGGACCGAAATCATCATTACTCCGAAACTCGATCAGTTCTTCAACCTGTTGTCGAGCGGCCAGGCTGGTGGCAAGTAATCTCTTTAGCATAAAAAAAGCCCCTCTGAACAATTCAGCGGGGCTTTTTTTATGTACCCGGACGGGACATCCAGGCTGCGTCACGAAACCGTAATTGAAAAGCTTGCTTCAAATACTTTTCCGGCGTCAGCGCACTGAATTAGTTCTTTCTGCTCTATGGGTACTGGTTTTCCTTCGCTGTCGGCGCACCCAAGCCAGGGTTCGATGCAGATAAATGACGCGCCCGGTTTAGCCCACAGACCCAGATAAGGAAAGCTTGGAAACTCAACCGTTACCGTCTGTTCATGTTTTTCGCTACGGAGTGTTACACGCCGGGAGCGCAATTTTTTGAACACCAGCGCGTCCTGATCGAACAGGTGCTTGGTGAGGGATAAGCGGTTGCCGAGTGTGGCAACTGGTTCGGTTTCGCCCGTAAAATATCCGCCTTCCGAGAGTTTATGTGTTACCAGCGGCTCGTCGTACTCAAATTCGATGAAGTAGTCTTCATAGACGTCACCTTCTCTAAACGGTACGGCAAATGCTGGATGCGCACCCACAGAAAAATAAACTGGTTGTTCGTCTTCGTTCAGCATTCGATACGTGACCGTCAGGCGTGGCCCGTCGAGTTCATATATAATCTGAAACAGAAATTTGTAAGGATATACAGCCCTCGTCTCTGAATCGGCCCGCAGTGAAAACACGGCGTGTAAGTCTGACGATTCGGTAGTTTCAAACAACGATAGACGGGCGAAACCATGCCGCTGCATTGGATACGTTTTCCCATCAATGAGTAGCTGGTTATTCAGACAGCCTCCCACGACAGGAAATAGGTTAGGTGCGTGCCAGGGCCAGACCGTTGGGTTAGCCTGCCAAAGGTGTTCAATACCGCTACTCTTATGAAAGAGCGACGTTAGTTCGGCCCCTTTGGATTTGATGGTAACGCGCAACGCGTCGTTTTCGAGGATTGTCATACCGCCAAAACTAACAAAAGCCGCTCAATGTTGAGCGGCTTTTGCAAAATGGATCAGCCTTCGGGAGCGGACCGTTAGTAGGTGATGTTAGAACCGGAAGTGCGAGAATGCCTTGTTGGCCTCGGCCATACGGTGCGTATCATCTTTCTTCTTCACAGCCGCGCCTTCGCCTTTGGCAGCCGCAATGATTTCGGCGGCCAACCGATCTACCATCGTCTTCTCGCCCCGTGAGCGCGAATACTTAATCAACCACTTCATGCCAACAGCCACCTTACGGTCGGCCCGGACTTCGGTCGGTACCTGAAATGTGGCACCACCAACCCGGCGACTTTTCACCTCTACCGAGGGCATGACGTTGTTCAATGCTTTCTTCCACGTATCCAGGCCGCTTTCGGAGGTGCGCTTGGCAACCACGTCGAGGGCATCGTAGAAAATGGAGTACGCCAGGCTTTTCTTACCTTCGTACATCAGGTTATTAACAAATTTGGTTACCAGAACCTCCTTGTATTTGGGATCTGGGAGGACGTAACGCTTTGGCGGTTTGGCCTTTCTCATGGTTTCTTCAGATTTTTGGTCTTACTCTGCCGCAGTCTTTCAACGGGCAGTGGATTGATTTTACTTCTTCTTCTTAGCCGGTGCGCCTTTGCCAGCAGGGGCTGCCTGACCGGGTTTCGGACGCTTGGCACCGTACTTGGAACGACTCCGCAACCGACCGCTTACGCCAGCCGTATCGAGCGCACCACGCACAATGTGATACCGTACACCCGGCAGGTCTTTTACCCGGCCACCGCGAATCAGCACGATGGAGTGTTCCTGCAGGTTATGACCTTCGCCCGGAATATAGGCGTTTACTTCTTTTTGGTTCGTCAGACGAACACGGGCAACTTTCCGAAGGGCCGAGTTCGGCTTTTTCGGTGTCGTGGTATATACACGCGTACATACACCCCGACGTTGTGGGCAGGCATCAAGAGCTGGTGACTTTGACTTATATACCAGTTTCTCACGGCCTTTACGCACCAATTGTTGTACCGTAGGCATTCTTTGATGAGTTTAACAAACGGTCTTCCCGAAATTTGAGGTGCAAAGATACGGAAAAGTGGCTGAACGACAAGGGTAAAACAGGTTATGGTGTCCAGTTTACGGAATGCCGGGTCGCACCGTAAACCGGACACTGCAACCTGCACTAAGCCTGCCCAACCGGGCCACCGAAACCACCACCGGGAATGCGGAACGTATCGCTCGGTTCGTTGATGTCGCCGTAAGCTTCCTCGAACTTGCTAATGTTCTCGCGGAGAGCTTCGAGTAGCCGCTTGGCATGTTCGGGCGTCAGAATGATGCGGGCTTTTACTTTGGCCTTCGGTACCCCTGGCATCAGGCGGATGAAGTCAACGATAAACTCGCTGTTGGAATGGGCAATCATGGCCAGGTTAGCGTAGGTACCTTCGGCAATGTCTTCGCTAAGTTCGACGTCGATAGAGCCGTCGGTATTTTGGTTTTGCTGCTGGGCGTTCATAGTCTGTTTCTTTTGGCAAAAATACGGTTAAGCACTCAAAAAAGCCGCCCCGATCATTGCTGAACGGGGCGGCTTCGATTTTGTATTCACATTAGCTATTAAGCCGTTGCTTTCTTCTTGCTGCGGGTAAACGACTCGCGCGATTCGGTAATCGTTTCGAGTTCGTCTTTCGAGCCGACAATCAGATTTTGGTAGCGACGGATACCCGTACCAGCCGGAATGAGGTGGCCCACAATGACATTCTCTTTCAGACCTTCGAGCGTGTCCCGCTTGCCGCGAATCGATGCTTCGCTCAGCACCTTCGTCGTTTCCTGGAACGAAGCCGCAGAAATAAAGCTGTCCGTACC
>JBBRUB010000655.1:0-3033 GCA_038248175.1 Cytophagales bacterium
CCATTCGTATCGGTAGCCGTCTTCGGGATGCCAGTTCAAAAATGTCTCGACCGACTTGAAGCGCGGGGGAGTGCGGCCATTTTAGGAAATGCCCGGCGACGGGTGCGTGGTTTTTCAAACGTTTCCATATTCATCCATTCTTTGTTGACGTTAAAGATAAAGATTTCCCCCAAATTTCGCAGCAACTCGATTTGCCTACATCGCCAGCACCGTTCTCGTTGCGGGCCTGCTGATTTCCGCACCTTGATTCGCTCAGTTAGCGGGCAGATACGACGCAAGTGCGCCAACGCATGTCGCAAATATCTACGCTAACATTAAGCGACTAAAGTTGGATTGCCTGTTTTATTTGAGTACGTTCGTCTTGGAGATAGTAAGACGCGCTGATCGGCAAGCGAAAAAATTCAGACGGCAGCTTTTTTTTTCGTGGGGCAAAAATTTGCTAACACATTCGTTAGCAAGACGTAACATTTCGGTAATATTGCAGAGTCTCCCCAATGTTGCCAAACACACCCAAACCGCCTGAACCGACAGCACGGGTTTTGTGTAGTTTCACAATGACTACAAACTGTTTTCTCCGTATAATACTTGATAAAACTGTTACTCTGACGTAAACCAATTCATAAACTTCTAACGCCCATGTATGTAATCAAACGGGATGGCCGACGCGAGTCGGTGAAATTCGACAAAATCACGGCCCGCATCGAAAAACTCTGCTACGGTCTTGACCCGTCTTATGTGCAGCCTACCGAGGTTGCCCACAAAGTTGTGAATGGCCTGTATGACGGCGTAACAACGGTTGAACTCGACAATCTGGCCGCCGAAACAGCCGCGTCGCTCACTACCCGCCACCCCGATTATGCCGTTTTGGCGGCCAGAATCGCGATCTCGAACCTGCACAAAGAAACCAATAAATCGTTTTCTGGCACGATCAAGCGGCTGTATCTATACGAAGATCCGACAACTGGCGAAAACGCGTCGCTTATTGCCAAAGAGGTTTATGACGTGGTTCGCAATAACGCGGGCCTGCTCGACTCGACTATTATCTACGACCGCGATTACGGATATGACTACTTCGGCTACAAAACGCTCGAAAAATCGTACCTCCTCAAACTCAATGGCAAAATTGCCGAACGTCCGCAACATATGCTGATGCGGGTGGCTGTTGGTATTCACCAAACCGATATTGAATCGGCCATCGAAACCTATCACCTGTTGAGCGAAAAATGGTTTACCCACGCCACGCCCACGCTCTTTAATGCCGGAACGCCCAAACCGCAAATGTCGAGTTGCTTCGTGGCAGGTACGCAGGTATTCACCGTTAATGCAGGGATTAAAAACATTGAAGATGTGGAACTTGGCGATTTGGTCGTCACGCACAAAGGCAACACAAAGCCCGTGGTCCAGTTGCACAAGAACCCGCTTAATGGTCGTCAGCTATACCGGGTTAAAACGTATGGTGGTTCGTCATTTGTGGTTACGGGGAACCACCGCTTTTGGTCTGCTTCAAAGGAACAGGCGCAATGGAGCGAGTCTCCTAACTGGAACGCAATTGACTATCTACGAGTGGGAGACCACATTGCTATTCCTGACAAAACTGAAATATATCAGCCCCAGGCACTTGATTTAGAACACTATGTACCGAAGGCTTACGGAACTATTCAGGTTGAACGTGAAATAGACGACGATTGGATTTATCCATCTTCTGTTTATGTTCGTCGCCATCAGCTTAACCCCGGTGATGGTGACGTGCTGGTTGCCCGTAAGCATAATCCGGTTAAACGCACGGTGCTTGTCGATGAGGACTTTGCCTTCTTGTTAGGGGTTTGGTTTGGTGATGGTCATATTGTCGTTGGGCGGAATGCCGCCAAAACACATAGTATTACACGCGGCATTGGCTTCACAGTTCATCACGAAAATTATGAACTTATTGGCCGTTTGGTGTCTCTTTGTACCCGGATTTTTGGTGTAGACCCGTCGGTGGGCGAACCAAACAGTACCAATACGGTCTCCGTTTTGCTTCATTCGCACGTTGTCGGTAATCTATTTGAGCAGTTATTTGGACGTGGGTTTGCCGGGAAACACCTTGCCCCTTTGTTGTATCGCTGGGATCGTCCAATGGTACAAGCCTTTATGGAAGGCCTGGTAACAGCTGACGGCTGTGTTACGGCGATGGGCGATGTTCGGATTGGAATGGCAAACGTAACGTTGGTTAAATCAATCTTTGCCCTTTGCCGTCAAGTAGGAATAGGTGCTAACTATTCTGTTGGAACAACCATAAAGCAGGGAGCTACGGCCCGCGTAGCTTATTTGGCATTGCCAAAACAGTCTGTCTTGTTGAAAAATATTTACAAAACATATGCCGATGATCGGCTGATTCGCATGGCAAATAGCCAGTCGCATTCATCGCACTTGAAGGAAATTGACGGACAACAGTTTGTGCGAATTATGTCAAAAGAAAAAGTGACTGATGCGCCTGCTTTTGTCTATACGCTGGGTGTTGCCGATGACCACTCTTATGTGGTTGAGGGTGTAATGGCTGAAAATTGCTTTCTGATTCAGATGAAAGATGACAGTATAGACGGCATTTATGACACGCTGAAACAGACAGCCAAAATCTCGCAGTCGGCGGGGGGGATCGGTCTGAGCATTCACAACATTCGTGCCACCGGAACCTATATCAAAGGCACCAACGGCACCTCAAACGGCATTATCCCGATGCTGCGTGTTTTTAACGATACCGCCCGCTACGTTGACCAGGGTGGTGGCAAACGAAAAGGCTCGTTTGCGGTGTATCTGGAACCCTGGCACGCCGATATTTCTGACTTCCTGCAACTCAAGAAAAATCACGGTAAAGAAGAAAACCGCGCTCGCGATCTGTTCTACGCCCTTTGGGTGCCTGATTTATTTATGAAGCGCGTGGAAGACAATGACGCATGGTCGTTGTTTTGCCCGCACGAATGTCCCGGCATGGCCGATTGTCACGGGGCCGAGTTTGAGGAGTTGTACACGCGCTACGAACGCGAAGGCCGCGCC
>JBBRUB010000656.1:0-3029 GCA_038248175.1 Cytophagales bacterium
AGTCGGCAGGGGCGGCTAAAAAAGGCGGAACCTCGCCCGTAACGGACGTAATCGACTATCCCGAAAAAGCCACCAAACCCGGACTGACGCTGCTTTGTACGCCCGGCAACGACGTAGAATCGACCACTGCCGAAGTGGCCGCGGGGGCTACGGTGGTGTTGTTTACTACCGGACTCGGTACACCCACCGGCAACCCCATTGCGCCCGTTGTGAAAGTAGCCAGCAACACGAAGCTGTACCGAAAAATGAATGACATCATGGATTTCGACACTGGCGGCATCATCGACGGCACTGAAACCATCGAACAGGCTGCCCACCGGCTGCTCGATTTCGTGGTGAGCGTAGCCAGTGGCGACACAACGGTAAAAGCCGTGCTGAACAGTCAGGAAGATTTCATCCCCTGGAAGCGGGGCGTTTCGTTATGAGTCTATTGCGCCATTTTTTGCATAAGAAGTGGCGTCTTTTTTAGAGGCCATGAACTCAACTCTACACCTCCCGCACCACCAGATTGGCGGGGGGCTGCCAGGCTCCGTCTTGCCACGTAAACCCAAACGTTTCGGGGGCGATGCCCCACATCCGCCATTTTCCGGCGTTGATAGTTTCGCTCACGTTTTGCCGATACTGGAAAGCCTTTATGGGGGCAGACTGGGCGGTCTGACCATCGGTGCCGGTAGCGGGCAGGCTGGCGAGGATACGCTGATAATCGGGCTGGGTAACGATGTACTCGGTATGTGTGTCGGGGTGGGCCATGTTGGGGCAATTTACAAGGCAAAGTTACCAGAACGGCCTATATGTTGGACGTCTGGTTTCGGGTGCTATTGGTTGATGTCGTGCGAATTCAGGTATAGTTTCAGTGCATTCGATTAACTTGCCAATTCCTTCATGTACATGCTTGCCTACGATGAAAAGACAACTTCAGTCGATTTTTATTCTGTGTATTCTCCTGATTCAAATTCCATTACTACGTGCGCAGACGTTTTCGCTGGAAGCCGTACGAAATTACCCGTTTCCATCCGATCTAACCCGTTCGGCGCAGGGTGAGTGCATTGCCTGGGCGGTAAACGAGCAGGGAAAACGAAACGTCTATGTAGCCGAAGGACCGGATTTTCTGCCCCGCAAACTCACGAATTACACGCAGGACGACGGGCAGGAGATCAGCAGTTTATCCATCTCCGACGATGGCCGCTGGGTCGTCTATGTACGCGGGGGCGAACACGGGTCCAACTTCGACGATGAACTGCCCGTGAACGCGCTTTCCTTACCAACTCCGCCTAAAGTCCAGATTTGGCAGGTTCCTTTCGCCGGGGGCGATCCCGTTGCCGTTGCCGAGGGTGACGAACCGGTTACCTCCCCCGACAATAAACGGATTGCTTTTCTCAAAGGTGGTCAAATCTGGGCTGCACCGCTCAACGGGTCTTCGGCGGCCAAAATCCTGTTCACCGCTCGCGGTACGAACGGCTCGCTACAATGGTCGCCGGACGGGTCTAAGCTGGCGTTTGTTTCTGACCGGAAAGACCATGCGTTTGTAGGCGTTTTCTCTGACGAAGCCACGCCCATCAACTGGATAGCCCCGTCGTTCGCGCGGGATGCCTCACCCCGCTGGTCGCCAGATGGGCGACAGTTAGCCTTTGTACGCACTGCTGGGCGCGGAAATGAACCCGATTCTCTGTTGACGCGCCGACCCCGCCCCTGGAGTATCTGGATTGCCGACGTGGCCACTGGAGTAGCTACGCAACGCTGGAAGTCGCCCAAAACGCTGGCGGGTTCGCTGCCGTCCACGCAGGGCAGTACCAATCTGCACTGGGCCGCTAAAGACCAGATTGTCTTTGTGTCGTATCAGGATGGCTGGCCACATTTGTATTCGATGGGCGCGTTGGGCGGTGTGCCGTTGCTGCTCACACCCGGTCCGTTCATGGTCGAACACGTCTCGCTCAGCCCCGACCGGCAGTGGCTGGTTTTCTCGGCCAATACCGGCCCCGACAAACTCGACATTGACCGGCGGCACGTAGCACGGGTGCCGGTCGATAAGGCCGTGATGGAAGTTCTTACGCCCGGCGCGGGGCTGGAATGGACGCCGGTTTTGCTGGGCGACAACAAGACGGTAGCTATGCTGAGTGCCACAGCCCAACGCCCGCCCCTGCCCGCCGTGATGCCTTTCGGCACCGTAATACAAAAACTAATTGGTGAGAATCTTATACCCGCCGGTTATCCGCAGAATCAACTGGTGACACCCCGGCAGGTTACGTTCAACGCTCCCGATGGCACCACCGTGTACGGACAGCTTTTTGAAAAGGCGGGCGGTTCGACAAAAAAACCCTCGTTGATTTACGCACACGGTGGCCCTTCGCGGCAGATGCTGCTGGGCTGGCACTATTCCGACTACTACGCCAACGCTTACGCCATGAACCAATGGCTGGCCAATCAGGGGTTTGTGGTGCTGTCGGTCAATTACCGGCTGGGCATTGGCTACGGCTACAACTTCCAGAATCCGGCCAACGGTGGGGCAATGGGTGCGTCGGAGTATCAGGACGTAAAGGCGGGGGCAGTCTGGCTAACGCAGCAGCCACAGATAGACGCTGGTCGGATTGGTATCTTTGGCGGGTCGTATGGCGGCTATCTTACCGCGCTGGCCCTCGCCCGCAACTCAAAACTGTTTGCCGCTGGCGTTGATACGCACGGTGTACATGACTGGAATCGCGACGAATACAGTACACAGCAGACCGGACGCTTTGAGAAAGTACCCGATTTTGACAAAGCCATGCAGGTCATTTACGAATCGTCGCCTATTTCGTCGGTGAAAACCTGGACCTCGCCCGTGCTGCTCATTCACGGCGACGATGACCGCAATGTGCGCTTCAGTCAAACAACCGACCTTGTGCAGCGGCTCGACAAACAGGGTGTGCCAATAGAAACAATGGTGATTGTGGACGACACGCACCATTGGATGCGCTACGCCAATGCACTACGCGCTGGCAACGCTACCGCCGATTTTTTCAGGCGTAAATTAATGAAGATGAAGCCGTAGTAAT
>JBBRUB010000657.1:0-3021 GCA_038248175.1 Cytophagales bacterium
ACGGCGGGGTCGCTCGAAACACCAGGAGCATAAATATACACCGGACTTATGCGGGTCTGCGACCATTGCCCACGCCCCGTACGCGTTCGGATACCCATTTGATACACTCCCGTAGCAATCGTTGCGGGTACGGGCAGACTAACGCTAACGGATTCGCTACCGTTGGTGGGCGACATGGCCTGAATGAAGTTATTTCCTAATCCCTGGTCTGTACCGAAGAAGTATTCGACATCCGTAATAACGCCGGGAGTTTCTGAGGAGCCGGGCGCGTAGATATACACTAAACTCGTGCGTGTTTGCGACCATCTGCCGGTGGATAGTCGAATTCGAAAGCCCAAAAAGTGCGCTCCCGGTGTAAGCATTCCTGTCTGGATGTTGAGCGTGGTGTTTACATCGGTGCCAGGGGGCAAGGAAAGGGGCGTGGCAAGGCCCACCCCCGGATCGGCGTTCCAAAAATACTCAGCCGCAACCAGTGTGGTATTTGTTGTTCGTGTAGAGACAGGAACAGCCGCCCGCGCCATGACACTCACAAGGCTTAGCAGGGTAAAAATCCAGATTTTCATCGTTACCGTTAGTTCTGAATTCTGGCCCGTAAGCGAATCTGAATGGTCTCGTTTTGCCGGGCTGTAGTTGGTACCTGCAACTCCTGAATGATGGGGCCAGCAGGTGCGCCTGATAACACATAAGGATCAGCCCCGCCGAAGGCCCCGCAATCGGTACCACCCGCGCCGATACCTTTGGCGGGCGAGTTGGCCGAAAGCTGATACCGCATATCAGCCGCCCCCTGATTCTGAAAAAGGAGCGTTGTCATGTTATCCGTGACAACAGAGACGTTTGACGTGCTGGGAGACTGATAATTTCCCTGACGATATAAATTGTTTGTAAACGCGCCGAGATTAGCGGTTCCAGTGTTGTTATTTGTGCAGGTGGGCCCCGAGACAAAAATATTGTTGGAGACTACAACCCCGTTGTTGCTTGTGTTGTAGGAAATAGGAGAGCAGTTGGTCTCCTCCACACCAAGCACCGTGTTATAACTTACGATACCTGCTAGCCCTGTTCCGGCAGAGCTAAATACTATTTGCCCCAACACAATGTTGTTGCTGACTTGAAAACTGCTTGGGTCGTCATACGTAGTAATGTCATTAAGTACAAAATTTTGCCTCACAATTACTCCACTGGTTGCATTGCCTATTCCAATGCCTCCTGAAGTATAATAAACACGATTTCGTGTTGCAGAAATATTATTGGCGTTTATGCTAATGTTGTAGGCATTACAACCTGTGATTAACGAACCTGCCGAGGTACTGCCAAATTCCACCCTTCCCACAGTACTTTCATTACCGCCGTTGAAGTAGCCTGAGCCAATAATGCTGACCCGCTTAGTCACGTTCACATCACCATAACTACCAGGATCGAGTAACAATACAGATCCAGCCACTAACGTGTTGCTGCTAATGATGGTTTGAAGATTTTGCCCGTTTTGCACCCGAATCACATTTTGGGCAAAACCGAGGGTGGAGGCCAGCATCAGGCCGAAGATAAGTAGGGTGGTTTTCATTGTTTTGTGCTTGTTTGTGGGTGTTGTCAATGGGTTATTTAGTTCGCCTGATTTTTACTTTACGTTATTCCTGAGTGAGAAATCGAACAGTTTGAGCGAGGAAGTAAATTCGCTGCCTTTGTTGTAGAAAAAGGCGTACTCGGCGGCAGGGATGTCTTCGTCGAAGAAAATTTTGTAGAGCGTGTTGCTTATTTTCTTGAACCGAAACGGCACGGCTCCTTCCGAAAATCCCGATTTGGAACTTAAATCAGACGATTGCCCGATCACAAAATCCCGACCACTTGCTTTGGGTTTTACGCGCAACAGTGTAAAATCGTTGGGACTCGAAACACCCCCGAAAATGGACTCTGTGGCATCATCCATGTTTTTTCGGTTGCCCCCGAAAGCCATATAAAACACCGGGCGATTGTCTTGAATAGCAAAGTTGGCGCTTGGATTTACCAACCCTACCCGCTGCTTTGAACCCACCACGTTCGCGCCCAATTTTGCGGTCGAAACAGCCCCGCCAATGGCTTCTCCTGCCGACCCCTGTTTGGTGTTGTTGGTGGTAGTGGGTTCGAGCTGGTCATACTTGATTGGCTTTTTAAGAAAGCCTTCGTAGTAAATGCCGGGTTCGGCCATCATGCCCCGACCGGGAGCCGGCAAGTCCTGCGGGTGTACGGGCAGGTTTCCGGCAACAAGATTCGGGTTTCGACTGGCTTTGCTGGCCCTCTTTGGGTCCATCACTACTTTTACGACAGCATCGGGGACTTTGTTTGCCTTTAACTCTACCATGCCTTCAACCGTAATATTGAAGTTGCACTCGGAGTAGGTAATTTTATTCAGAATGACATCCTTTGCTATTCTGCTGACGTGCAGGTCAATAATGTCCTGATTGCGAAGGATGGGCAGGTTGTCGCTCGTCAGCATCATGGCTTCCAATACGTTGCTTTTGACACCTTCTTTCGTGAGATCAATGATTCCCTTGGTACCTAAATCAAAATTAGACGGGCTGAACTTGATCTTATCAATGATCAAATCGGGCGAAATCTTAGCTTTCACTAAGGACACAATACTCTGGTTGGTCAGGGTTTCCTGGGCATGAGCGGTCAGTGCCGAAGTAATCCAAATCAACCATACACAAGACAGAAGTTTCATAATTGCTATTGACGTAGTGTTTAATCGGGCCATTGTTTACGTTGGACAGATGCGGAAAGCGAACCCAATGTTAGCCGTTTTTTACATACTCTGCCCCCGCTTCTCCACCAAACCCGGGTTTTTCTCCACGAAACCCGGGTTTGGTGTATTGAACCAATGGCGGTATGCGTATATTTACCTATCTGTTGGTACTCACCATGAAATCACTCCTCTACTTATTCACGTTTTTGTATGCCGGTGCGTTGCTGGCTCAACAGCCGCAACACGCCAAATTAGCCGAAGCCCAGGCCCAATACGCGCAGGCACTGGCCCGGCACGATACGCTG
>JBBRUB010000658.1:0-3011 GCA_038248175.1 Cytophagales bacterium
TGAAGCTACCCGCACCGGTCGTGAAGTGAAAATAGGCTGAACAGATAGTTATTGATGGTCATTCACCGCGTCAGCTTCGATAATCAGCGAACAACCATCAATGACTATTTACTCACAGCCGGATGGTGTGTTGAGCCTCCGTATTGGATCTGGCGGGATCAAGCTGCCAGTACACATCGCCTGAATGGTCGGAACTGATTGGCTTTTCAACCGTAACTGCGTGGATAACAGGCGTCTGACTGGTTCTTACAGGCTGTTCAGTTTTGGTGCAGCCAAACACGATCAGGGCGGTCCAGCAGGAGAAGAGGACTTTTAATGAAGAGCGCATTACAAATATGGGTTAGAAGTGAGAGAAGAACTGCGGCAAAGGTGGGTAGTACCGGGTAGCTGCATCAGGGCAGAACTACGGCATTGCGAAAACGGGCAGTTGAGAGGGGAGTAACCGGGCATTTCTACCCGGTTTCAGGAATGCGCATTTCTACGGGGGAGCGTTTAATTTTACATTCTTTGCTTTGCAGTATATTATTTCATTAAAATCTCTTGACTAAGCCATGAACAGTATTCTTGACTCTACCGACGGTGACCAGCTGGTACCGTTTTCCGTACCGCTCGCCGAAGCCCAGAAGCGTGTAAGTAACTGGATCAACGCTGACCCTGCCAGCGACACGCTCAACCCCGCCCAGATGCGGGCGTTTGTAGTTAACAGAATGGACTTCAAAGAGCTGCTGGAACAGCATGATACGGAGTTTATCCGGCTGTACATTGGTATGGAGGATGTCAAAGACACCCACAAACGTCGGCCCTGCGTGCTATTGGTGTCGGCAGTACGACAGGGTGATATTGACCCCAAGGCCCCGGACCCCGACCTGATTGTTGACCTGATCGGCACGAAAAAGCCGAAGATTGATGCCAGCGAAGAGGATTATCATGTCTTTGACTTCTCGCGCCCGTGTCCGTCCTTCTGCGATCCCGAAAGCCCCTTGTTCGTGCGCAGTAATGTTGGCAATGGCTGTTAACTGGCGTAGCTATGGAGTCTTTTCTGATCTGGATGAGTAAACATGGCTCTTGGTTTATGCTTATTTCGTTGGCAGCCGTGTTCATTTGCTGGCGGCATCTGATTGGACCACTGCTGTTTATAAAGTTGTTTGTGGTGCTGGCGGTGCTTGGTGAAGTAGTAGCTGAACTTACAAACAGCACCCCCAATTTGTACCTGTTGCACGGCTACACCATTCTGGAATTCAACGTAATCGCGTTGTTTTATGCGTATTTCTTTGGTCAGTTTTATCCACGTGTATTAGTGCCGGGGCTGATGGTACTGTTTACGATACTGGCCATTGCCAATAGCATTTGGCTACAGCCGCTGTCAGGCTTCAACACCAACGCCAGTGGGCTGGCAGCCGTGTTAATTATTGGGTTCGCCGTACTATGCTTTTATAAGATGCTGGCCGAGTTAGCCAGCAAACGACTGACGCAAAATCCCGTTTTTTGGATTAATCTGGGCCTGCTGCTGTATTTTGCGGGGAGTCTGTTTTATATGAGCTTGGGCAACGCCCTATCGGTTCAAACAAACAAAAAGCTGACGTTTATGGTGTTCGGACTGCACTCGCTACTGATGGTCCTGATGCATATTCTCCTTAGTATCGGTATATGGTACAGTCCCCGGTATCGGCAGATATATACGTCCTGATTTTTGGCGGCTCAATGGCCATGCTTTTTCTTGTAGGGGGCGTGGTTAGTTTTTTGATGATATACCGAAAACGCCTTTCCGAGCAGGAACTGCGGGTTAAAGAAATGGAAATTCAGCATCAGCAGGATGTTATCTACCGCACGCTCGATGCCGTTGAAGACGAACGCAAGCGCGTAGCCCGCGATCTGCACGACGAAATAGGCGCGTCGCTCTCGGCCATGCGGCTGCTGGTGGGGCAACTCACTCAGTGCAATCCGCCATTGTCCGGTACTGACAACCTCATCAATCGGTTTAAAGACGTAATTGACACGACCATCGACAGTGTCCGGCGTATTTCCAGCGATCTGTTGCCGCAGGGGCTAGACGAACTGGGCCTTACCTACGCGCTTGAAGGACTGTGTGAAAACGCCATGAGTCTGGCCGACGTATCGGTAGAACTGACCGTCGATCCGGCCATCAGTTTCCCCCCCCGCGATAATCTGGTCTTGTACAGGCTGGTGCAGGAGTTGCTCAATAATGCCATCAAACACGCGCAGGCTACCAACATACAGCTGCTGCTGTACACCCACCCAGACTATGTTTCGCTTTGTTACGCCGACGATGGCCGGGGGTTCGACTTCGGTACAGCGTATCAGCAGCGGAGTCTGGGCCTGAAAAATATTGAAACTCGCGCACAGATGCTCCACGGAACGGTCTCGTTCGATACCCAACCGGGTAAGGGCCTGCGCGTTACCGTACACATTCCCCGTTAAACGGCCTGACCCTATGAATCCGATTATGGTAGCCATCGCCGACGATCAGGTACTCTTTCGCAAGGGTATGGTCGCCATTGTCAACAGCTTTGCCGGTATTGACATCACGCTCGAAGCCGACAACGGCCAGGCCCTGCTCGACGCGCTCAGCACAGCCAACCCTCTGCCTGATGTGGTGCTGCTCGACCTGTCTATGCCCGTACTTAACGGGGTTGAAACGACCAAACTGCTTCAGAAAGCCCATCCCGACATAAAAGTTATTATCCTGTCGGTCTATGGCGAAGACCGGTTCGTAACGCACCTCATGGACCTTGGCGTGAATGCCTATCTGTTCAAAAACGTAGAACCCAATGAGGTAGAACAGGCCATCCGGGCGGTGGTCGATAAGGATTTTTATTTCAACGAAGCATTTCTGCGGGCCATGAAGAACCGGATGAACGTCCGCAAACCCCGGCGGCTGCTTACCGACGATCTGCCCGCTACGCTGACCCCCCGCGAACACGAAATTCTGGCCCTGATCTGCAAAGAACAGACCGCCCCCGAAATGGCCGAACAGCTCAGCCTGAGCATCA
>JBBRUB010000659.1:0-2983 GCA_038248175.1 Cytophagales bacterium
CCCGCACCACCCACCCAATTCCTTGATTCGGCGCCCCCCCCCGCGCGCCCCCCCCCCCCCCCGGGGGACCGCCTGCGTTACAGTGCCTGCCGGTATGCCATAATTTTGGCGAAGGAGAGCTTGTAGCGTAGCGTGAGACCGCCATAGACAGTTCCGCCAATGATGATTTGGGCAGCGGTGTGGATTGGTCCTTCGTAGCCGAAAAGTAATTTGTAAAGGACTACGGTACCCACCATAATCAGGCAGAAGAGAACGGGCTTGGCCAGATTCTGGAGAAACGCCCGGAAGAAATCGCCGATTAGCGACTGCACAATCATGAAGTTGGCTGCTGTGTTTAAAAACGTAGCGACCAGAAACGCTACGGCTACGCCCGTAGTGCCGTAATAAAGCCCACCCACGTAGATCAGCGGTACTTGTACCAATATGGTGCCTACGTTGAGATAAAACAGCAGATTGGGCTTTCCTTTGGTAAAGGCCAGCGTGAAAAGTGGGTGGCTCATGCAGAAAAATACGCTGACGAACACAAAAATCCGAATTAAGCCAACGGTCTCGCCCCAGCCCGGACCGTAGAAAAGCGGCACAATACTATTGGCGGTAATGAATAGCCCGGCCAGCAGTGGGAAATTGCAGTAGCTGATAAAATCCAGAATCTTGAGGTATGAGTTTTTCAGGTTATCGTTACTCTCTTTCATCTTGGCCAGCAGCGGATAAGCCACCTGCAAAATAATCGGGTTTAGTTTATTGATTGGGAAAACGGCCAATTGATAGGCGAGGGTGTAAAAACCCAACTGCGTAACACCCAGTAATTTCCCAATGAGAATGGCGTCGATGTTTTGCTGGATGAAGCCCAAAATGCCGTCGCCGAGGTTATAGACGCCGAAGCGTAAATGGTCTTTAATGTCGGCTATCGAAAACGTGAGCATAGGCCGGAATAAGGCCCGCCCCGCCACCATTTGCCCCACCGACCGCACCACCTGCCCCACCAGCGCACCCACTACCAATGACAATTCGCGGTAGTTATTGTAGGCCAGCACGAGCGTAACAGTAACGGTCACTATACTACCCACAATGTCGATCTGAGCCACTGACCGGAACTGGAGTTCTTTCTCCATCAGAAAAAGGTAAATCTGCCCGAAATAGACCACTACAAAGTAAAAGGAGGCAATGTGCAGCAACCGTTCCAGGCGCGGTTCTTTATAGAAGTCAACGATGTAAGGCGTACTGAGATACACCAGCACAAACATCAGTAACCCCACCATCATATTCAGGAAATACAGCGTTGACAGTACTCTACGGTCGCTTTCCTGCTTGTAGATGATGGAGTTTGAAAAGCCGAGATTGGCAAAGACGCCAAAAAAGCCAATGACCAGATTGCTGACGCTAACCACCCCAAAATCGGATGGGACGAGCAGACGGGCCAGTACGGCCACCTGCGAAAACTGGAATACTGTTGATACGACCGTGGCAACGGTAATCCATTTGCCGCCGTTCATGGCCTTGCGGGTATTGCTCATTTGTACATGTTGGCATCAGCGCAGTAGCATGACCTGCCCCGTTTTGACAAAAGGTTGAGCCGGATCGGTTGGTCCGCCCAGCCGGTACGCGATTCGGTAGGTATAATTGCCGGGTGGGCAGGGTTGTCCATTGTAGGTGCCGTTCCAGCGGGTGTTGGGGCTTTTGCTGGCAAATATAACGGTACCCCAGCGGTCATAGATGATGAGGTCGAATGAAATCAGCGGATCGAGGAAAACAGTCAGTTCATCGTTAAGGCCGTCCTGATTGGGCGAAAAGGCGTCGGGAATCTGAACGGGGTTGGTGGCACAGGCCGTACACTGCCGCAGCTGCAAATCGTCCAGGGCCATATCGTTGCCGCAGCCGCCCTCGCCCCGGTTGTTGATAAACCGAACCACGACCGTAGCACTCGCCTGCAAAACGCTGAACACGGTGGTGTAGCGTTGCCAGATGGGCGTGGTGGTTTCGGGCAGGTTGCCGAGGTTGATTTCCTGGAGTACCTGCCCCGACGCCGACTCGATCCGCATGGTCAGGTTAGGCTGGATAGTGGGAAAGCACGTATTGGCCCGCAACAGATTCAAGGCCCAGACTGATACTTCGTAGGCCGTGTTGGTGCACAGCCCCGTTACCGACTGCCGGAAAAACTCGCCGGGCTGGGCATCGCCGTTCACGATTAACATATTACCCCCTGTGGTGCCGGGCGTATGGTCGCGCGGAACAACGTGCCAGGTATTGCCGAAACACGAGTTGTCGAGCGATGTTTGGCGGGTATATTCGCCATCATTAGGGCAGGCATAACTGGCGTATCGGTAACTGGTCTGATTGGCGGGGAGCGCGCCAGTTAGAGAGACTGTGCCAAAGGTCTCGTTCAGAACCAGTTGCCCACCAGATTCCGGGCAAGTCTGCGCTGCGGCTGGGCATATGGCAATACCGTAGCAGATGCTGAGTAACACAGCCAGCCTCAGCCATCGCCAGCACAATCTGTTACTGATCTCTCTCGCAAAAAAAGGCCCAACCATGCCTGCTAAACTTATTCTGACTATTGATCTGATTCGGTGTGAGGATATGCTTGGGACTCACTGAGAGAGCAGGCGTCACTATTACAGCCAATGAATAGACAATTCATGCAGATACGTTACAGCATATTGGTTTTAAATACCTTAATGATCTATATTTGTCATGTTTGTAGCTGAAATTATGACAGTTGCGCGTATTTCCTGTTCTACCTTCACAGACCCAGTCTGGCAATCGGCAATGGCGGCTGCATGGACCGACGAAGTAGCCATATTTCGTTTCTTTCTGCCCGATTTCTCTCCTGATGTAGCCCGGCTTTATACCCTGCTCCAATCCGCCGAGCAGCAACGGGCTGACCGGTATCGGCAAGTAGCCGATCGGCAGCGGTACATCGCCGGACGCGGACTGTTGCGCATACTGATGGGTTTGTATTTCAGCCAGTTGCCCACTGAGGTAA
>JBBRUB010000660.1:0-2981 GCA_038248175.1 Cytophagales bacterium
CTACCGAAGGACTCAATAACGTGATTCGTTACGTAAAACGGATTAGTTACGGCATTCCTAACTTTGAGCATTTGAGATTGAGAGTACTGGCTCAGGCCATCTAACCACAAGAATTGTCAGAGTACCTATTTTTATCAGGTAAGTTACTGGCTATTATTGAATTAGTCGGCTACTTTATAGTTTCAGGCAACTGGTACTCCAATTACTTGTACAGAAGCGATGTCCAAAATCGCTCTCCGATCCCGATGAACTTTTACACCATTCGGCCCCAACCTGCGCCTTTTCTCCGTACCTTTGCGGGAAATTTGTTCAGTACCAATGGCTTCGTTCAATCCGGTCAAGATTTTTTCAGGCAGCAGTTCCACCTATCTGGCCGAAAAGATTGCGCATTACTACGGCAAAGACCTCGGCGGCTACACCTGCCGCCGGTTCAGTGACGGCGAAATGTCGCCCAGTTTTGAAGAGTCGGTGCGGGGTTGCGACGTGTTTCTGATTCAGTCAACACCCCCGCCGAGCGATAATTTGATGGAACTGCTATTGATGGTTGATGCGGCCCGGCGGGCTTCGGCTCACTACGTCACGGTTGTGATTCCGTACTTTGGCTACGCCCGGCAGGACCGCAAAGACCGGCCCCGCGTGGCTATTGCTGCCAAACTGATGGCCAACATGCTGGCCGCATCCGGTGCCGACCGACTGATGACCCTCGACCTGCACGCCGGGCAAATTCAGGGTTTTTTCGACTTTCCAGTCGATCACCTCGAGGGTACATCGGTATTTGTGCCATACATCAAAAGCCTGAATCTGGACAATCTGGTTATTGCCTCGCCCGACGTGGGGGGTGCCAACCGCGCCCGCACCTTTGCCAAGCATTTCAACGCCGACATTGTGCTGTGCGACAAACACCGCAAACGCGCTAACGAAATTGCGTCGATGCAGGTCATTGGCGATGTGGAAGGGGCCAACGTAGTGCTGGTCGATGATCTGATCGACACGGGCGGCACATTGGCCAAAGCGGCTCAGATTATTCTGGATAAGGGGGCCAAATCCGTACGGGCGATGTGTACGCACCCTGTCATGTCGGGCAAGGCGCACGAAAACATTGCCAATTCGGTGCTGGAAGAGCTGGTCGTGTCAGACACACTGCCGATGCAGCAGCCGAACGAAAAAATTAAGGTGCTGTCGGTGGCCGAGTTATTCGCCAAAGCCATTGGCCGCATCCGCGATCATGAATCTATTAGTTCTTTGTTTATACGGTACTGAATGAGTGATTGAGTGAACAAAAAACGCTTGATCAAACATTCACTCATTCACAAACGGTCCGGCGATCCGGTCACAATTAAAGTTAAAATCATGAAACAAATCGAGATTGTAGGGTATCAACGAGCGAATCTCGGCCGCGCAGAATCACAGGCGATTCGGGCCGAGGGCAACACACCAGGCGTATTATACGGCGGTGACGAGCAAGTCCATTTTTATGCCCCCACCATCCTGTTCCGCGACCTGCTGTACACCCCAAACGTGTACGAAGTGCTGCTGAATGTAGAAGGTGCCGAGTACCGCGCCGTGTTGCAGGAAACGCAGTTTCACCCGGTGAGTGACGCGCTGCTGCACGTCGATTTTCTGCTGGTGACGCCGGGGAAACCTCTCAAAATGGCCATTCCGGTCAAACTGACGGGTACGGCTCCGGGCGTACAGAAAGGTGGTAAGCTGGTAACCCGCATCCGCAAACTGCGCGTGAAAGGTACCATCGAAAACATGCCCGACTTCATCGAAATCGATGTAACGGGGCTGGACCTGGGTAAGTCGATTCGGGTTGGGCAAATCAAGGTCGAAAACCTCGAGCTGCTCGAACAGGCGTCGAACCCGGTAGCAAGTATTGAAATCCCACGCGCCCTTCGCGGAACGCTGGGTAAGTAAATTTTTTCTGAACGGATAGATTCGTGAAAGCCCGCTCTGTTGAGCGGGCTTTTTGCGTTCTTTGCTCCCATCAACAATTCCCTTTTCATGAAAAATATCCTTGTAGTAGGTCTGGGCAAAGTCGGTTCCTTAGTCGGCACGCTGCTCAGCCATCGCTTCTCCGTTACGGGTTTCGACCGGCAAAACCCCGCCGAAACCGTATCGTTCCCCGTCATCACCGGCAACGTAACCGACGAAGCCGCCCTCACCGATACCGTTGGCCAGTTCGACGCTGTAGTATCGTGTCTGCCGTATAATCTCAACCTGCCCATTGCCAAAGCAGCCTACGCAGCTGGTATTCACTATTTCGACCTGACCGAAGACGTACCGACCACAACGGCTATTCGCGAAATGGCCAAAACAGCACGGGGCGTCATGGCTCCGCAGTGCGGCCTGGCTCCCGGCCTGATCGGTATCGTAGGGGCCGACCTCGCCAAGCGCTTCGATAAACTACGCGACATCGAACTTCGCGTAGGTGCGCTGCCCCGCTACCCAAACGGGTTATTAGGCTACTCATTTACGTGGTCGCCGGCGGGGGTTATCAACGAGTATCTCAATGATTGTGAAGTCATTGCCAACGGCGACATTAAGATGATACCCGCGCTGGACGGTATCGAGCAGATAAACATTGAAGGGCAGGAATTTGAAGCCTTCAGTACCTCGGGCGGGCTGGGTACCATGTGCGAGACCTACGCCGGACAGGTCGATACGCTGAACTACAAGACCATCCGCTACCCCGGCCACTGCCGTCTGATGCGGTTCATGCTCTACGAACTGATCCTGAAAAACAAGCGGGAACTGGTGGAGCAAATCCTGACCGAAGCCAAACCACCCGTGCAGGCCGACGTAGTATATGTCTATGCCGTTGTGGAAGGCTGGAAAAACGACAAACTGGCCCGCGAAGAATTCTACCGCGCCTACCACCCCCGCGACATCGACGGCAAGTCGTGGCGGGCCATCTCCTGGACCACCGCCGGGTCGGTAGCCGCCGTGGTAGAACTCGTGGCCGATGGCAAACTGCCGCA
>JBBRUB010000661.1:0-2976 GCA_038248175.1 Cytophagales bacterium
GACAGAGAAACTTTTATCGGCGTGTACGCTCAGAAGTATCGACAAACTATTCAAGACCCGCGAACTAAGTAGTCTGCCCTCGCTGGATGAGTGGATAGCGTAACCTGCCGATATATCGGAACTGGAGGAGCAGATTTTACTATGCTATCAGAAAGGTCTGGCGTTCAACGTACACGATTGGAACGAGTATGAACTTGATACGTACTTTATTGGCCCCGTTTTTTCGCTTGCCGATTTCTCTTCGCCTTATTTTAATTACTTCGGCCAGCGCGATATTGATGCAATCGTAGATGGCACCTTGCTGTACGGGCGAATTGATGGTATGATTGCCAGCGGTAGGCGCGAACCCGAACTGCCGTATTTCGCCTTCCAAGAATACAAGCGAAATCTGGACCCCAACGGAGGCCCTGCTTGATCAATACAGCGTTGTGATACAACGCTATTGTAGTTACACCTGCATACTCCGTTGCCGCACGGCTTCGTAGAGTAACACGCCCGTAGCGACTGATACGTTAAGCGAACCCACGGATCCTAACAGTGGAATCTTGACGTGATTGTCGGCCATGCGCAGGAGTTCGGGCGAGATACCGTCTTCTTCCGATCCGACAACGATAGCGAGCGGGCCGGTCAGATCGGTGGTACGTTCATAGAGGTCTCGGTTCGATTTCTCGGTACAGGCAATGACCTGAATGCCCGATTCCTGTAAGTATTTGATGGTTTCGGTCAGGTTTGGTTCGCGGCAAACCGAAATGTGGTTCAGCGCGCCCGACGATGTTTTCATGGCATCGGCATTAATGGCTGCCGCGCCCCGGCCCGGAATGACGATGCACTGAATACCGGTACATTCGGCGGTGCGGGCAATGGCCCCAAAGTTGCGAACGTCGGTAATCCGGTCGAGAATGAGGAAGAAGGGAGACTCGCCCCGCTCAAATACGTCGGCAATGACGTTGGAAAGTTTTACGTACTGCACCTGCGCCACCAGACACACTACGCCCTGATGGTTTTTGCGGGTGAACCGGTCGAGCCGCTCCGTTGGCACCCGTTGTATGGTAACCCGCTTCTGGAACGCCAGCGTCTGAATATCGGGATTGCTCAACTCCTTTTCCATGTAGAGTTTATCAATCTGCTGATCGGAGCGAAGCGTTTCCAGCACGGACTGGATACCAAAGACCATGTCTTCGTCAGATGGCTTCGGCGGTGCCGACCGAAATGGCGGGCGGGAGTTACGATTATTGAACGTCATTTGTGGTCATTTACTGGGCGTCATTTACCGTCATTGATTGCTACTGGTAGCCTGAACGATGCATGACTACGAATGACAATGAATGAACAATAATAACTTTTTTTACTCCTGAATGGACCCTGTGCGCCAGGCTTCAACGATGGGGTACCACACGGGCTGGTATTCAATGTAGCGTTGCAGTTCGTAGTGATCGTCCACAAACTGATTTGGCTTTTTGATAAACGTAAAATTGGTTTCCGGGATATTAGCCCGGCGATTGTAAACCCACACTTCGCGCTCGCGGTTCCGCTGCACCCGGTCTGGCGCGCCCAGCACGATGTAGATCATGCCTTTGTCGGTTTTCCAGCCTTCTTTGTAACTCGTAAACAGGCGGTTGGCTTCTTCGACCCGGTCGAAATACGCTTTCAGCGTTCGGCGGGCCACGTCTTCGTTGCCCGACATCAGGCTGAGCCAGTACCGGTCAAATGCTTTTTTAGTGTTCTGCGCCTGGCTCAGTTCGCCAATTTCGGTGCTGGTACTCATGTATAGTACGGGCCGGATGAGTTTTTCGGGGCGTGTCATTCTTGGAAAGCGTTTATCGGCTACCACCAACCCAATGCCGTTGACATCGGTGGTATCTTCCATGAAATAATACAGCCCTTCTTTAGGCAATACAAACGGCTTGTTGGTCGTGATGGTCAGCGTTGAATCAACGGAAAGTGATTTTGGTGCCGGGCGTGGCGACGTATTCATCGGCGACGAAGCCGCATCGAAATCGTGCTGGTACCGGAAGCCGTATAACGTTTTAGGCGTTCGGTTCACATCGCCGATAATGAGTGTATCGCCCGCGTTAGCATAGTGGCGCAACTCGGGTTTTCCGTCTTTGTCGTAGAGTGTAAACCGGTCGCTCAGGCGGGCTTTGCCGAAACGTACCGTGAGGTCATTGCGGGCTTTGGTACCGCTGTTGGTTTCGGTGAACTCAGTCAGCAGAATGGCGTTAGTGGCGTCTTTGGGTCGGGCTACGTCAAAGGTCAGCGTCAGATACCGACCGTCATAACTCACGTTCTTCGTACTGAGTGTTACGTTGCCGTAGCCCAGCCGCTCGCGGTTGTTATAGTCGGGGTACAGCACATAGGCTGTCAGAAAATGGCTGGTAAAGTCGGCGGGGCTGGTCACGGTCTCGCCCGATGGGGTGCGGGCGGTAAGGTCCATAAACACCCGAACGGTATTGGAGTCAACAACCAGAAACTTACCCTTTATTGAGGTTACAGCCCATTCGCCGGCGTCTTTTCGGGTATTGGTCTCTGCGGCTGCGGGCGCATCAACAGGCTGGGTTGGGACCGCAGCCGGTGCCGGTGTCTGGCCGGGTGAGGGCGTTCCTGCCGGGCGGGGTACAGTTGGGTTCCTGCGAGCCGCTGCGGTGCGGGCGTCGTACTCGGCGGTGGCGCGGTCAACCTGCGATGTCTTACCCGACGAACAGGCCGACAGGACGGCTATGAAGGCAAGGGAAATAAGCGTTCTCATGTGAAGTTTTTTTCTGGGCCACAGAGATGCACCAAGACGCACAGAGTTACACAGAGATTTATTCTCTTTTTTCTTTGTGTATCTCTGTGCGTCTTGGTGCATCTCTGTGGCGAAACCTTTAATCTATAACGAAAAATACCCCCACATTGGGTTAAGAAGCCGGTGAGTTTTTCATTGCCTGCACAATGTGGTAATTTTACCGGCAAGATTCGCTAACTGAAATGTACAAA
>JBBRUB010000662.1:0-2948 GCA_038248175.1 Cytophagales bacterium
CGCACTCAATTCGATTGTTGTCAGCATAGACGGCGGTTGTTCGACTGGTAATAGTGCCACCAACGGGCGAACCGTTACGAAAGACTCTGTAGAACCGAAATGACTGCGCGGGCGTAACGGTACCCTGGTAGGGCGTCCAGGTCAGATCGTTTTGCTTATTCACGGCTTTGGCATCCAGCACGATGCTGCACACCTCGCCGGAGCGAACGCCCGTATTATTACAGGCGTCCTGCGCCACCACCTGAAAGCACTGCACCTGTTTTGTATTGGTATTCACCACAAACGGCGAACTGCCATTGCCTGTTTGTCCCGTCGCTACGTAAATCCCATTGGCATCTTTCTGGTAAAGTTGCGCCGTTGTGCCGTTGCCAACCTGATAGCCAATGGTTATCGTATTTTCGCCGGTGGTGGTCAGCCGGTTGATGATGGGTGGTGTGGCAGCATTAGTCAGGTTGCCTGTAGAGACCGTTCGGCGTTGCCCTTCGCAGGAAGCCGGTGCGTTGTACGTGCCATATGCAACGATGCTGTGCGAACTCTGTCCATTCGAGTTGTACGTATGCACGGGTGGAGATGCGGCAAGCTGGGCGCGGGTTTTGGACTCAACCGCTCCGTCGCCCCATCGAATGACGTAGTTATCGTACTGACTCGTATTGGCGTCCAGATTTATGGTAAGCGTAACCTGACGGCCCGCACAGGCTCTGACAGTGAAATCAATTGGCGTAGTGGGAAGGACAGTTACGGTTTTGCAACTAATGGATCGTGTGCCATTTAAACTGCCATATTGCAATATGGTGAACGACCCAGGAGACGTGTACTGAAAACTGGGACCCAAATCATTAGTCACAGACAATCCTTGCCCAGAGTATTCTCTGATATACCCTACATTGGTGAGACCATTTGGCACTCCTCCCGTGATTGTCACTGCTGATCCAACGCATACCCGATCTTTGTCCAGCGAGAAGCCACCCGTAGCAGCTCCTAAGGCATTAGTGCAGTAATTGTTGTTAGGGTCCTGAGCAAACGTAGTCTGACGGCCTGCCCAGAAAATTATCATCAAAAAAATGATTGTCCAGTACACTGGCCTGGTAGCCCCTAACCCTGCCCCGGTCAGCCACAATCGAAATGTTCGCACAGAGAGTAAATTTTTATCGTTGGTAGCCGTAGGGTTAGTCGTCTTTCAGAAAACGTGGTAATGGACATTTTCGCGCTTACCGAAACGTATCTTTCACTAAATCAGTTTTCAGGGTAACAGTAGCCGATTCATGGCGAACATTCGCTGCGAACGATGTTCTATTGGTTCCCTTAGAACGGGATACCAAAGATACTTGCCCCAACATGCATCAACCAAACCAATGAGCAATAATAGTACCAAGTCTGCCGAGTTATCTGCCGAATCAGTGGAGCAGCCACAACCTATCCGGCTTGACCGCATCGAAGACGCCATTGCCGACATTAAAGTCGGCAAGATCGTGCTGGTCGTGGACGACGAAGACCGCGAAAACGAAGGTGACATGATCTGCGCGGCTGAGATGATTACGCCCGAACTGGTCAATTTCATGGCCCGCGAAGCCCGTGGCCTCATGTGCGCACCCCTCACGCAGGAACGCTGCGACGAACTGGGGCTGGACATGATGGTACTCAGCAATACGTCGGTACACACTACGCCGTTTACGGTTTCGGTCGATCTGCTTGGCAATGGCTGCACGACTGGCATTTCGGCGTCTGACCGGTCTAAAACCATTCAGGCACTGGTCGATTCTGCCACCACCCCCGACGATCTGGGCCGACCGGGGCATATTTTCCCGCTGCGGGCCGTAGAGGGGGGCGTTATCCGGCGGGCGGGGCATACCGAAGCAGCCGTTGATCTGGCCCGGATGGCGGGTCTGGCTCCTGTGGGCGTACTCATCGAAGTGCTGAACGAAGACGGTACAATGGCCCGACTTCCCGAGCTCCGCGTACTGGCCGACCGCTTTGGCATGAAACTCATCAGTATTCAGGATTTGATTGAGTACCGGCTCCTGACCGAAAGCCTGATTCAGCGGCAGATTGGCGTGGATATGCCTACAAACTGGGGCCATTTCGATCTGATTGCCTACCGACAGAGCAACACCGGCGACATTCACCTCGCCCTTGTAAAAGGAAGCTGGGAACCTAATGAGCCGGTGCTGGTGCGTGTACATTCGTCCTGCGTCACGGGCGACATTTTCGGTTCCTGCCGCTGTGACTGCGGCCCACAACTGCACGAATCGCTGCGTATGGTAGAGGCCGAAGGAAAGGGCGTAGTGGTATATATGTTTCAGGAAGGGCGAGGCATCGGGCTGCTCAACAAACTCAAAGCTTACAAACTACAGGAAACCGGTCGCGATACGGTAGAGGCCAACCTCGACCTTGGTTTGCCGATGGATGCCCGAGACTACGGCGTGGGGGCGCAAATTCTGCGCGATCTGGGCATCCGTAAACTTCGGCTCATCTCTAATAACCCAAAGAAACGGGCGGGACTAATGGGCTATGGACTGGAGATTGTAGATACCGTTCCGATTGAAATCACATCGAATCCGCATAACGAACGCTACCTCCGCACCAAGCGCGACAAGATGGGCCATACCATCATGAACGAACCGGTAAACGAAGAACAATAAGAATTATGAAAGCTTCCTTCCATGATATGATCAACGGCGAGACGCCGGTACTGGTCGATTTCTACGCCGACTGGTGCGGCCCCTGCAAACAGCAGGCACCCATCCTCAAACAACTCACCGACCGCGTTGGCGACAAAGTCCGCGTGGTTAAAGTAGATATTGACAAGGCTCAGGCGGCTGCCAATAAATACCAGGTTCGGAGCGTACCAACGCTGATGTTGTTTAAACAGGGCAAGATTCTGTGGCGTCAGTCGGGTGTTCAACCCCTTCAAACGCTTGAGGGTCTGGTAAAGCAATACGGCAACTAAC
>JBBRUB010000663.1:0-2944 GCA_038248175.1 Cytophagales bacterium
GCGAACCGACACCATGCCCGAAACTACCGACGACGATGGCGATCCCTGCGAAAACCTGGCGCGGCTTACTGCCTGGCTGCATACGTCGATGCAGGACATTATGGCCCTGCCGGAGTTTACAATTCGGGCGGTCAATTTCAGTGGGTACGGGGCCAGTTTAGTATATCTGAATGACGATGGAAAGCCGGTTGGCTACCTCTATAACTACCTGAAGGAGTTCCCCAGCACGGTTAGAAAGCAGTTTTACGACCAGTACGGCCCGGTTGACGCGCTATCGGTACAAACGGCGTCGCCCGCGCTGAATAGCCTCAACTCCGGGCTGATGCTGTATCGAGTCAAGCACGATAAACCGGATTTGTTTGCCCAAATTCAATACGCGCTGCACCTGCCGCAGTACCTTAGCTACTGCCTGACGGGGCAGGTTTTTTCTGACCTTACCAGTATCGGCTGTCATACGATGCTCTGGAATTTTCCGCAGCAACGATATCACGACTGGGTAGGGCAGGAGGGACTGCTGCCTTTGCTCGCTCCCGCTCATCCCGCCGACCAGCCCGTGCCGGTATCGTTGCATAATGCGCCCGATTCTGTACCAGTAGGCGTGGGGCTGCATGACTCGTCGGCGGCTCTGATTCCGTATCTGGCGTCGTTCGATACGCCGTTTGTGCTGATCTCGACCGGTACGTGGTGCATCAGCCTGAACCCATTCAATAGTGAACCGCTCACCCACGAAGAGCTGCAATACGACTGCCTGTGCTACCTGACCTACCAGGGCGAACCCGTAAAAGCCAGCCGCCTGTTTGCCGGGCATGACCATGAACAGCAGGTACACCGACTGGCCAAACATTACAACGTCCCGGTCGATACGTACAGGCGTGTCCGTTACGAGGCCGACCTGATTCGGCAACTCACGCCAACCGCCCCGCCCAACAACGCTAATCCGCCACGGATGAAGCCAACGCACCTTCTGCAACCGTCCCGCTTCGGCAACCGCGACCTGAATCGCTACGATATCTACGATCTGGCCTACCACCAACTGATACTCGACATTATGAATCAGCAGGTGGTCTCCACAGCCCTGGTATTGCCCGGCGTGGACTCGCCCGGCGAATCAACAGATACCGTGAACCGGATTTGCGTGGACGGTGGGTTTAGCAAAAACCCGATTTATATGAACCTTTTGGCCGCTGCTTTCCCGACAATGGAGGTCTGGGCTGCTTCGGTGGCGCAGGCAACGGCCCTCGGCGCGGCTATGGCTATTCATAACCACTGGAACCCGCAGCCCATCCCGTCAACGCTTATCAGCCTGACCCGTTACCCCAATTAGTCTGTACCATGACCGACAGCATTGTAGCCTTCCGAATGAAGTTGAAACCTGGTTTCGAGGCCGAATACCAACGTCGGCACGATGAACTGTGGCCGGAATTACGGGCCGCGCTGACAGCCGCCGGTATTGTGGAGTATCGTATCTTTCTGGACCCTAAAACCCTATCGCTGTTTGCTTACCAAAGGCTTGCTCCCGGTGCCGATACGTCCGCCCTGCTGCTGACCGCCGTTGTCGTTACCGCCCCCGTCGTCGCTTTTTACGTCGTCGTTGTTGACGGACTTACGGCGTTTGCGCGGGGCATCGTCAAAGCTCATCTTGCCGATTTTGTAGCTGAACGTGAGCCGGACCCCACCAAGCTGCCATTTGGAAAACAGTGTGCCGTTGTCAAACAAGTTCAGACCTATGGCGTCCTGCCGGCCAATGTTCTGAAAGCTGGTACGGATAACCTACTGCTGCAAAGAGTTGGCTGGGTCGCCCACGAACTGAGTCGTTACGTCGCGGACGGCAGTGATTTCGCTGTTGGTACGCCGTACAAACAGCGATGCATTGAGGTAGATACCCTTGATGTTTGCGCTGGTGCCAGACTCCATTGGTTGTTGGTGTTAATGGCCCAAAGGTGATACTCAGAAGTGCCGCCGGGAAATCAATCTGGCTGAATGCCGGTTTTTGGGTGCCGAATCTGCTTAGGTGCCCATTAAGGAGAAGGCAGGGAGCAGCCGGTTACGTACTGGCTCCCCTGCATCGCACCAAGTGGCATGGCCTTCGTTGCGGGTAACGCGTCAGCGCATCCGGTAACAGACAGTTTTTCTGGTTATGGACCCGCACGTCAGGTTGTCAGGACGTCCCGTCGAGTATCTTTGGCTGACAATCATGCTGTTAAGCCGAACTGCCCGTGCCGAAAGCTGCTGGTCTGTAACCCCGACGATGACGAAACCAGTCTGGTGCTGGGCCGGGCGTTGCTGCTGCAAAAAAAATATCCCGACGCGCTGGCGGTAGCGAAGCAGTTGCAGCAGCAAAACCCCAATCTGGCTGGGGCGTATCTGCTCGAAGCCAACGTCTCGTTCTGGAATCAGCAGCCTGATCAGGCCGAAGCCCCGCTGGTTAGATCCCTGCAACTCGATCCGTTCAACGCTGACGCCCGGTTCATGACTCGTGGCGGTACAGATTGACATTGCCCAGAATCTGTATTTCCTGTCATTCCGCGCCGACGGACCGGTTGGAATGACAGGAAAACTCATAACTCAGCCAGCAACCACTGCGCGATCAGGAAATAGACGCCGATGCCGATCAAATCATTGGCCGTCGTGATGAACGGCCCCGAGGCTACCGCCGGGTTGATACCCACCCGGTCGAGGAGCAACGGCGTGATGGTACCCATGAATGAGGCCAGCATCACGACCGACAGCAGTGAACAGGCCACCACAAAAAATAAGCGCGGCTCGCCAATGAGCAGGGTATATAAACCGGCAATCAGCCCCACAACCAGGCCATTTATCAGGGCTACTAGCAATGTTCTGAACAACCGTCTGGTCAGCGTGACGGACAGCCCCGAACTGTCGGAGAGGGTTTGCAGGATGAGCGACGAGGTCTGAATACCGACGTTGCCACCCGTGGAGCCGA
>JBBRUB010000664.1:0-2933 GCA_038248175.1 Cytophagales bacterium
AGCATGTGCCCCATGTGCAGCACGCCCGTTACGTTCGGGGGCGGAATAACGATGGTGTACGGCTCGCGTTCATCGGGCGTCGATTTGAAAAACTGATTATCAATCCAGTATTGATACCATTTCTCTTCTATCTCTTTGGGGTTATATGTCTTGGCGATCATTCGATTTCGATTGGGCCGGGGCCGATTGGTGTGCAAAAATAAACCCGTCGGCGCAGAATACCGGGCGGGCTGTTGATTTGCGCTGTCTTTGCTCTGATTCGGGAGCGTACTCTGCAATTTTAAGACAAATCGATAGGGATTTGGGTTATTCAGATACCCTTAACAACAAGCCAATGGAATTCGGAAAACTCCCCAATCTTGACGCTGTAAACTTCGCTTTGCCGCCCGATGTTACGTTTAATAACCGCATCTGGTCGGGTGTAGAACCCGCGTCGTGCCCGCAAGTATTCATCGGTGGCCCCATATGGGCTAACAAAGAATACGTGGGGAAAATCTACCCGACTAATGCCAAAGAGCGCGATTTCCTGCACTACTACACCCGGCAGTTTAGCACCATCGAACTTAATCTGACGCACTATCAGATTCCGACCCCGGCCATGATTAACCGCTGGAAAGCTGAAGCCACCGGTTCGCCGGACCGCAATGGGTTCGTGTATTGCCCTAAGTTTCCACAGGCCATTAGCCACGACCGGCAGCTTATTGCCACTGAGCAACTGACCGACGAGTTCGTCAATGCCATTCTGAAACTAGAAGAATTTCTGGGTATGTCGTTCCTGCAACTGCCTCCCTACTTCGGTCCCGACAAGTGGCCAGTGCTGGAGACTTACCTCAAAACCCTGCCCGACGAACTGGCCGTTGCCGTCGAGTTTCGCCATGCCGACTGGTTTGCCCCGTTCGTCTGGAATCAAACTCTTGAACGACTTCACGCCCTGCATCGACATGTAGTTATGACCGACGTAGCCGGCCGGCGCGATGTGTTGCATATGAGCCTGAGCAGTCCCGTTCTGACGCTTCGGTTTATTGCCAACGACGGCCACCCTACCGACTATACCCGCACTGATGCCTGGATACAGCGGCTGAAAATTTGGTTTGAGCAGGGTCTGCAAACGGCGTATCTGTTCATTCACGGCGGGGCCGAAAACGACACCGCGCCCGAACTTATCCTGTATTGGATCCGTCAACTCAACCAGCACTGCGGCCTGAATCTGCGCGAGCCGGTACTGCAGCCGAAGGTGATACAGGGAACACTGTTTTAATATCCCTGACCTTATTTACCTTTGCCCCATGTTTATTACCCCAGCAACTGCACCGCCCCATAAAGTGCGTCAATGATAGGCGGGGTGATTTTTGCGAGGCCATTGTTACACATATATACACAAAGCCCGGTCCTGTTACAGTAGCCGGGTTTTTGCTTTCCATGAAAACCGTCATCATCAAATACAACGCAGGAAACGTACAGTCGGTTATGTTCGCGCTCGACCGGCTGGGTGCACCCTACCTGCTTACCGACGACGAAGCTGAAATCCGGTCTGCCGATAAGGTGATTTTTCCCGGTGTAGGCGAAGCAAGCACGGCCATGGCGTATCTCAGACAGCGGGGACTGGATAAACTCATTCCGTCATTGACGCAGCCTGTGTTGGGTACCTGCGTTGGAATGCAGTTGATGTGCCGCTATTCGGAGGAAAACGACACGACTTGTATGGGTATCTTCGATATTGACGTGCGCCGATTTCCAAACACGCCGGGCATGAAAGTGCCGCACACGGGCTGGAATAATATCCACACACTGGATGGTCCGCTTACGGATGGGCTTGATGAAAATGCCTACGTCTATTTCGTGCATAGCTATGCCGCCGACGTGTGCGCCGAAACCACCGCCGTTTGTGATTACGTCCGCCCGTTCAGTGCCATGCTCCACCGCGACAATTTTTACGCAGCCCAGTTCCACGCCGAAATCAGTGGTAACGCCGGACAGCGTATTTTAGAGAACTTTTTAAAACTTTAAACGCAAAGGTGGTGCGCCACTGCGACGCAGAGAAAACGCAAGGGCCGCAAGGCATTTCTTCGCGAACTCTGTGAAATAATCTTCTTCCTCCGTGTTAAAAAAACCTCTCCAATGCATATAATCCCCGCTATTGACCTCATCGACGGAAAAGCCGTGCGCCTGACGCAGGGAGACTACCGCCAGAAAACCGAATACAACGCCCGCCCGCTGGAAGTGGCGCAGCAGTTTGAAGACGCGGGCCTGACCCGCCTGCACCTCGTGGACCTCGACGGAGCGCGCGAGAAGCGTGTCATCAATTGGAAAGTGCTGGAACTGCTGGCATCCAAAACCCGGCTGCACATTGACTTCGGCGGGGGCGTTCAGTCAGACGACGATTTACGAATGGCGTTCGAGTGCGGGGCTAAGCAGGTAACGGGCGGTAGCATTGCCGTAAAACAGCCCGACGTGTTTGAGCGGTGGCTGAGTCAGTACGGGCCGGAGAAAATCATCCTGGGTGCCGATGCCAAAAACGAAAAAATCGCCGTGAGCGGCTGGGAGGAAGGTACCGATTTATGGGTCTATGATTTTGTGGATAACTATGTGGATAAGGGTGTTAATTACGTGATTAGTACCGACGTAGCGAAAGACGGTTTGTTGCAGGGGCCATCGTTCGATCTGTACCGAAATTTGCAGGACCGGGCGCCCAAACTCAACATCATTGCCAGCGGGGGCGTTAGCAGTATGCAGGACATCGAAATCCTCGCCGATATGAATCTATACGGCGTCATCGTCGGCAAAGCCATTTACGAAGGCCGGATTACCGTGGCCGAACTGATGAAGTTTTCTTCCTGATATCATGCTCACGAAACGTATCATTCCCTGCCTCGACATCAAAGAAGGACGCACCGTAAAAGGCACCAACTTTATAAACCTGCGCGATGCCGGCG